>NZ_JBELIE010000024.1:0-21748 GCF_042091075.1 Sphingomonas sp.
GTCCTCGTCGCCGAACGCCGCCTCGGGCACGATCCCGGCGCGTGCGAGCAGCGGTAGCGCCTCTTTCAGGATACGGCCCTTGGGCACGGCGATGACGATCGGATCGCGGGCGGGATCGGCGGAAGCACTGTCGGACATGGCGGAGCGGCCTTACGAAAGGGGGCGTGACGGCGCAACGCTTGACGGTGGCGGTGGCGAGGCAGAAAGCGGAGCGGGAGGGCCAGTGGATGGCGAACGAGACCGACAATCGCGCCGCGTTCGAAGTGCAGGCGCAATATTGCGACGCGATGGCCGCACCGATCACCGCGCGGATCAGCCGCGCGGTGGGGCGGGCGCTCACCCGTGACACCGCCACGGGGCGCCGCGTGCTCAATTGGCCAGGCGAGCCGGTGGCGGATGCGGTGGTGCTGCGGCTGGTGGGCGGCCTGCATGCGCTGCATCGCGGCGGCACCGGCGGCGCGGGGCTGTCGGCGGCGTTCGACGGGCGCGCCACCGATTCCGATAAGGTCGAAGCGGCGATCGCAGACGCGATCGCGACGCATGACGCGCTGCTGCTGCCGTGGCTCGATGGCCCGCCGCAGACCAACGAGGCGGCGCGCTCGGCCGGGCTGATGACCGGCCTGCTGCACGTTGCCACCACGCTGGGGCCGCGCGTCGAGGTGCTGGAGATCGGCTCCAGCGCCGGCCTCAACCTGTTGATCGGGCGAATGCGCTTCGATCTGGGCGGGGTGATGACGGGGCCACCGGATTCGCCCTTGTCGATCCGCCCGGCATGGCGCGGGCCGCCGCCGCCGCCGGGCGAGCTGGAGGTGGTTGCCGCGCGCGGCGTCGATATCGCTCCGGTCGATGTCGCCGATCCGCGACAGGCGGCACGGCTGGAGGCCTATGTCTGGGCCGACCATCAGGAGCGGCTGACCCGGCTTGCCACCGCGATCGCGATGGTGCGCGCCGATCCCGTCGATCTGGTCAGGGGCAATGCCGCCGACTGGGTGGAGGCGCAGCTTGCCCTGCCGCAGATGGCGGGAGTCACCCGCGTGCTGATGCATTCGGTCGTATGGCAATATCTGACCGTCGCCGATCGCGATCGGATCCGCGAGGCGATGGCGGCGGCGGGGGCGCGCGCTTCCGTCGAACGCCCGCTCGCCTGGGTGATGATGGAGCCGAACCGCGATCTTCATCGCCATGAGGTGCGGGTGCAATGCTGGCCCGGCGACCCGGCGATGAAGCTGGTGGCGCTCACCCATGCGCACGGCGCATGGGTGGAGGGATTGTCGCCGCCCTATCAAACGCGCGACTATGTGATGCGGCGCGGCGCGTATGAGTGAGGGGGATCCGTTCGGTTGAGGTTGGACGGGGCCGTCCGCGTGCCCCACGCTATTTCAGCAGCACCAGTTCCTCGGCCATCGTCGGGTGCAGCGCCACCGTCGCGTCGAACTGCGCCTTGGTCAGTCCGGCCTTCACTGCCACCGCGGCGGTCTGGATGATCTCCGGCACGTCGGGGCCGATCATGTGGATGCCGACGACGCGATCGGTCTCGCCCTCGCACACCATCTTGTACAGCGCGCGCTCGTCGCGCTCCGCCAGCACGTTCTTCATCGGGCGGAAGTCCGACGAATAGACCCGTACCGAGCCGAACTTCTGCCGGGCCTGGGCCTCCGTCAGCCCAACCCCCGCCAGCGGCGGGTGGCTGAAGACCGCGGAGGGCACGCAATCATAGTCGACGACGGTGTTCTTGCCGCCGAACATATTGTCCGCGAACGCCTGCCCCTCGCGGATCGCGATCGGGGTCAGCTGGATGCGATTGGTGACGTCGCCCACCGCATAGATCGACGGACAGGTCGAACGATTGTTCTCGTCCACCTTCACCGCGCCCTGATCGTCCAGCTCGACCCCGGCCGTGTCGAGACCGAGCCCGTGGGTGTTCGGTTTACGCCCCGTGGCGAACATCACCATGTCGACGATCGCCGGTTCGTGATGCGACATGCTGACCTTCAGGCAGCCGTCATCCATCTTCTCGATTCCCTGGAAGGTCGCGTCGAAGCGGAATTCCAGGCCCTTCATCATGCTGATCTGCAACAAGCGATCGCGGATCTGCAGATCGTAGCCGCGCAGGATCTCCCTGGTGCGGTTCATCAGGATGACGTGTGCGCCGAACTGATGGAAGATTCCCGCGAATTCGTTGGCGATATAGCCGGCGCCCGCGATCAGGATGCGCTTGGGCACCGCGTCGAGATGAAACGCCTCGTTGGAGGTGATGCCAAGCTCGTGCCCGGGGCATTCGGGTACCGCCGGATGCGCGCCGACCGCGATCAGGATCGTCTTCGCCGTTTTCGTCGTGCCATCGGCCAGCGTGACCTCATTCGGCCCCGATACCGTCGCGCGCTGCGGAATGATCTGCGCACCGTTCGATTCGAGCGTCGTCGTATAGGCCTGATTGATGCGATCGACCTCTTTCAGCACGTTGTCGCGCAGGCGCGGCCAGCTGAAATTGCACTCGTCGGGCACGTCCCAGCCGAAATGGCGGGCGTCGCGCAGATCTTCCGCGAAGTGCGCGCCGTAGACCAGCAGCTTCTTGGGCACGCAGCCGCGGATCACGCAGGTGCCGCCGACGCGATATTCTTCCGCCACCGCTACCTTCGCACCGTGCGCCGCCGCCACGCGCGCGGCGCGCGTTCCCCCGGAACCGGCGCCGATCACGAACAGGTCATAGTCATAGTCGGACATGGGCAGCTCCGGAATATATCATGCGATGATCGCGTCTCGCGCATTGAACCGGCGGAAGGCCGGAAGGTGCCGTGCTGGTATCAGCGCCGTCGGCCATCACCGTTCGCAGTCGTTCGAGCAGCCGATCCGTCCGATGGCGTTACGGCACTTCCGTCAGGATCATGCCTCGCCAGCGGTCATGCGTCGATGGATACGTGGCGTGAAGCCATACACACCGTCGTTCGGACTGACCTAGGCGAGACCGGCGCGCGCGATCAAGTCGGTGGTGGAGGGGTCGAAATCGCCGCCGCCCTTCGCCGCGGCCTTGGCCATTTCCTTGCCCAGCTCGACGCCGAACTGATCGAAGGAGTTGATCCCCAGCAGCACGCCGTTCACGAACGTGCGATGCTCGTAAAAGGCGATCAGCGCGCCCAGCGTCCGCGCGTCGAGCCGCTCGAGCAGCAGCGTCGAGGAGGGGCGGTCGCCGGGGTAGCTGCGCGCCGGATCGTCGACCTGCTTGCCCTTCATCAGCGCGGCGCCCTGCGCGAAGGCGTTGAGCAGCAGTTGGCGGTGATGCTCCTCGGGCAGGGTATCGCCCGCCTCGATCACCGCGAGGAACTCGACCGGGACGATATGCGTGCCCTGATGCAGCAATTGGAACACCGCGTGCTGCGCATCGGTGCCGACCCCGCCCCAGGTGATCGGGGCGGTCGGGCGCGTCACCGGGGTGCCGTCTGCGGTAACGCCCTTGCCGTTCGATTCCATCTCCAGCTGTTGCAGATAGGACGGCAGCAGCCGCAGCCGCTCGTCATAGGCGAAGGTGGCCCGCGTTTCGCAATGGCGGACCTGAGTGTAATATAGGTCGGCGAAGGCGGCCAGCGCGGGGGCGTTCTCACGCAGCGCGGACAGTCGGAAATGGCGGTCCATCTCCGCTGCGCCGTCAAGCAATTCCTCGAACTGGTCCCAGCCCAGCTTGATCGCGGCGGGAAAGCCGATCGACGACCACAAGGAATAGCGACCGCCAACGCCTTCCGAGAAGGGCAGCACGCGGGTTTCGTCGACGCCCCATTCGATCGCCTTGTCGGGTGACGCGGTGACCGCGATGACGCGACCATAGGGGTCCTCCACCCCCGCGCCCGACATCCAGGCGATGACGCTTTCGGCGTTCATCATCGTCTCGGTGGTGGTGAAGGTCTTCGATGCGACCACCAGCAGCGTGGCGGCCGGATCGAAGCGGTCGAACACGTCGTCCAGCGCCATGCCGTCGACGTTCGAGACGATCGCGACGTCATACCGTTCCGAGTCGCGTCCGAGCGCATCGACCAGCAGATGCGGGCCCAGCGCCGATCCGCCGATGCCGACGTGCAGCACGTGTCGCACCGGGCCGAACGCATCCGCCTCGATTGCGTCGATCACCGCGCGCATCCGGGCGTGATAGGAGGCCGCACGGGCGACGCTATCGGCCTTGCCCTCGCCGCGTTCGGCGGTGTGTTCGACGGGGCGATCCTCGGTCTCGTTGACGTGCTCGCCAGCGAACATCGCCTCGCGCCGGCCGGACAGGTCCATCTGCTTCGCGAGCGCCTCGAAAGCGTCGATCGCCTCCCCGGTCAGATGCGTTTTCGACCAGTCGAAATGGATACCGGCAACGTCGAGCGACAGCCGCTTCAGCCGGTCGGGGTCGGCGGCGAACAGCGCCTCCAGCCGGTCGGAGGGGAGGGATTCGATTCGAGACCAGTCCGCCATCAGTCGTCTTCCCTATCTTCGTCGGCCCAAGCGATGCTTGACGCGCACGCGCCGTTAGGCGACGCGGGGCATCATGGCTACCCCTGCTGATACCGGAACACCTCCGGTGAAAACCGCACGATCCGAAACTGGCGAGACGCTACGTTTTCTCCTCAAGCTGGCGCTGTTCGTCTTCATTTTGCGCAGCTTTATCTTCTCGCCCTTCTCGATTCCGTCGGAATCGATGCTGCCGCGGCTGCTGATCGGCGACTATCTGTTCGTCTCGAAATGGAATTACGGCTATTCGCGCTGGTCGCTGCCGTGGGGCCTGCCGCTGATCCCGGGCCGCATCCTGCCGCGTGACCCCGCGCGCGGCGACGTGGTGGTGTTCCGCTCGATGGGGCCGGACGATCATGATGTGATCAAGCGTGTGATCGGCCTGCCGGGCGATCGGGTGCAGATGCGCAACGGCCAGTTGTTCCTGAACGGCCGGGCGATCCCGAAGCAGCGCGTGGCGGACTTCATCGTCCCGATCTCCCCCAATTTCCCGACCGAGAAGTGCGGCACGCCGTTTCAGGACGTCGATGCCAACGGCAAGGCGATCTGCCGCTACCCGCGCTTCCGCGAAACGCTGCCGGGCGGCCGCAGCTACGAGGTGCTGGATCAGGAGAATATCCCCGAGGCGGACGATACCGACGTCTATCGCGTGCCCGCCGGGCGGGTGTTCCTGATGGGCGACAATCGCGACGATTCGGCCGACAGCCGCTTCGCCCCGCCGGTCGGCATGGGGTATATCCCGATGGAACGGATCCAGGGCAAGGCGATCGTCACCTTCTGGTCGACCGATGGCTCGGCGTCGTGGCTGCTGCCGTGGACGTGGTTCTCCGCGGCGCGGTTCAGCCGGATCGGGCAGGGCTTTTGAGCGAGGCGCTGGCGGACTGGGTCGAACGGTCGTTCGGGGTCCGCCCGGCCGACATCGCCCCATTCGTCCGCGCGCTGACCCATTCCAGCCACGCCGACGGGCAGCACGGCGACAGTTACGAGCGGCTGGAGTTCCTGGGCGACCGCGTGCTGGGCCTGGCGATGGCGGAATGGCTGTGGGAGACGTTTCCTGACGAGCCAGAGGGGCTGTTGTCGAAACGCTTCAATGCGTTGGTGACTGGGGCGGTATGCGCCGATGTCGCGCGCTCGATCGACGCCGAGCGGCATGTCCGGCTGGGCAAGCAGGCGCAGGGCGACGGCGCGCAGCATAGCGACAATGTGCTGGGTGACGTGCTGGAGGCGTTGCTCGGGGCGGTTTATCGCACCGCCGGCTTCGATGCCGCACGCGCGGCGGTGCGGCTGCTGTGGGCGGACCGGCTGCATGCCGAGGCGCGTGCGCCGCAGCATCCCAAGTCAGCCTTGCAGGAATGGGCGGCCGCGAACCGCCGCGCGGTGCCCGCTTATGCGATCGTCCAGCGCCAGGGCCCCGGCCATGCGCCGCGCTTCACCGTGCGTGTGAGTGTCGGCAAGGACAGCGTCGAGGCCGAAGGATCGAGCAAGCAGGACGCGGAGACAAGCGCCGCCAGGACGCTGCTGGAACAACTCGAGGAACAGGCGGCGGCGAACGGCGCGAAGAAGCGCCGCCGCCCGTAACCCCGATGCTCGCTGCCGCTACTGGAAGCGCCCCGCGAACGACACGCCGACGATACGGGGTTCGTTGAACACCGCCGCGTTGTAATTCTCGATCACGCCCTTCAAGTTCTTTTCGTCGGTGATGTTGCGCGCGAACAGCGCCAGTTCGTAGCGACCGTCGGCGGTGGTGTAGCCGGCCTTCAACCCCAGTTCGAGATTGCCGTCGGCGTAGAATTCGCGCGTCTTGTACAGCACGAAATTGGTGTAACCCTGCATGTTCAGGTCGCTGGCTACGAACAGATTGCCGTTCTCCGTCAGCGGGATGTCGTAACGCACCGCCGCATCGATCTGCCACCGCGGAGCGTTCGGCAGCGGATTGCCGTCAATTTGCGCCAGGACGGCGGGTGCGCCGAAGATAAGGGCGATGCGCGTCGGATCCTGCACGGTGCAGGTGACCGCCCCGCCAAAGGCGCACACCTGCGCGAAAACCCGCGGATCACGGATTTCCGTGTGGATCGCGCTGCCGCCCAGCGAGAAGGCGAGGTTGCGGATCGGGCGCCATGATACGTCCGCCTCCACGCCATAGGCATTGGCATGATCCGCGTTGAACAGCACGCCATTGCCATTCGCGTCATTGCCGTTGAGCTGGATGTTGTCGACGCGATAGGTGTAGCCGGCCGCATTGAAGCGCAGCGTGGAGGTCGGGCGCGTCTTCACACCCACTTCATAGGAAACGATCGTTTCGCTGTTGGCGGTGGAGAAGGGGGTGTTGAACACCGCCGATCGGCCCTGGATCGTCGGCCCGCGGAAACCGCGCGCGATGCGGGCATAGATGCTGGTCGTCGGATCGATCTCGTACAGCGCCGACACGTCCCAGCTCGGCTCCTTACCGACCAGCCGGACGTCCTTCGGCGCGGTCGGGTTGAGGCGGGCGAATTCGTCCGATGTGCCGGCGGCGTTCAGCACCGGCTTGATCAAGGTCGTCCGCTTGCGATCCTCGGTATAGCGCGCGCCGCCGGTCAGCGTCAGCCGGTCGCCGATGCGATAGCTGGCCTGGCCGAACACCGCCCAGCTGGTGTTGGCATCGTGCAGCCGTACCCAGTTGTTCGGATTGCGCCCGGTCACGCCCGGCAGCAGGAAGAAGCTGCGCTGATAGAATTCGGTGATGTCGCGATTGTCGAAATAGAAGCCGCCGACCTGCCATTTGAAATCGGTGTCGCCGTTGCTGGCGAGCCGCACTTCCTGCGTCCATTGATCGAGATCGGCGATACGTCCTTCGCTCTGGCCGAAGCCGACCCCCCCGAAATTGACCGCCGCGCCGCCATCGGTATCGCCGCGGCTGTAGCCACGGGTGGTTTCATAAGCGGTGATCGAGGTCAGCGTCGCCGGACCCAGATCCAGCGCGGCGTTCACCGACCCGCCATAGGTCTTGTACGCCTGTGGAGTGTTGTTCGCCTCGTCCGCGCTGACCCGGTCGCGCGGTTCCCGCCCGATATTGCTCGATCCGCGTTGCAGCGCGCCGCGATGGAAGATGGTCGACGTGCCCTTATAATCGCGGACATGGCCCGACACGTTCACCGACAGCGTCTCGCTGGGGGTGAACAGCAGTTGCAGGCGCGCGTCGCGTTCGTCGAACCCGCCCATCGTGTCAGCGCCGCCGCGCGTGCCGTCCGCGCCGACGCCGGTGAAGGTGTTGTCGACCCAATTGTCGCGGTGCTGCAGCAGCGCCGAGGCGCGGAACGCGATCTTGTCGGTGACGATCGGGCCGCCCACGCCCATGTCGAGCGCAACCGTATTATAGGTGCCGTAGCTGGCGTTGATGCGGCTGCTGTAGGTCTGGCTGGGGCGGATCGTATCGAACTTGATGATGCCCGCGGTGGTGTTGCGCCCGAACAGCGAGCCTTGCGGCCCGCGCAGCACCTCGACCTGTGCGACGTCGTACACCGGGTTCGACTTTAGCACGACATGCTCTAGTACGACATCGTCCTGGATGATCGACACCGGCTGCGACGCGCCAAGGTAGAAATCGACGTTGCCCAGCCCGCGAATGTAGAAACGCGGGAAGATGCGGCCGGTGGTGGTTTCCGCGTACAGCCCGGGCACCCGCCCGGCCAGCGCCAGCACGTCGTCGCCGGCTGCCTGGAAGGTGCGCAGCGCGTCGCCATCGACCACGGCGACCGACACCGGAACGCGCTGGATATTCTCGCTACGGCGCTGCGCGGTGACGATGATCTCGCCCACCCCCTCGCCACGATCGGTGGTGTCGGTGCCCGGCGCGGCGGCGCGTTCATCGCCGGCCTGCGCCACCGCCGTCTGCGTCGCGGTGGGCGCGGCGATGGCGGGGGAGGCGAACAGCGCCAGCACGGCGGTGCCGGCGAGCAGGAGGGAGGTCGAATGGTTGCGCATGAAAGCCCCTTGGTAAAATCATGGCAGAGGGCGCGCGCCGGCCCCCCTCGCGCTGCGCGCGATGGTGCCAGTCTGACTGTCTATGATCCCCCTGCTTACCGGGCGTCGCTACCCTCGAATTATGTCGGGATCGTGAAATGTTACGAATTATGTCCGCCTGACAAGGCGATAATCGCGTCCCATTGATCGGTGTCGACCGGGCTGACCGACAGTCGCGACTGGCGCAGCATCGGTAGCGTCGACAGGGCCGGGGTCGCCTTCATCGCGGCCAGCGTCACTGGCCGGGCAAGCGCATCGATCGCACGGATCGTCACCGCCACCCATCCGCCGTCGTCCCCGTCGGGGCGGGGATATTCGGTCACTTCGGCGATGCCCACCACGGCTTTCTCCGCGCCGCTGTGATAGATCAATATCCGGTCGCCCGGCACCATCGCCCGCAGATGCGCCGCAGCGGCATGGTTGCGCACCCCGTCCCAGGCGGTATGGCCATCGCGAACCAGATCGGCCCAGCCGTAGCTGCCCGGTTCGGTCTTCATCAGCCAGCCGGCCATCGTGCGCCTCCTGCATCCCACATGAATATCGCGTTCCGGCCTGGTTCAGCCCGAATCGGGCAAAGCATGCAACAGGCTCGCGGACCTGTGCGTTCTGGCCAGCATGCGAACCCTGTAGACCGGAGGAGTAGTCCGAGATGATGGGTATGTGGAAGAAGGCGACACTGGCGGTGGCGCTGTCCGCGTCGGTGCTGGCCACCGCCGCGCCGGCGGAGGCGCAGCGTTATTGGCATCGTGGTCGGGGCGGCGGTGATGTCGCGGCAGGCGCGATTCTGGGCGGCGTGCTCGGTCTGGGGATCGGCGCGGCGATCGCCTCCAGCAATCGCGATCGTTATTATGACCGGGGTTACTATAATCGCGGCTATTACAACGATCCTTATTATGCGCCGCCGCCCCCGCGCGTCGTGTATCGCGAGCGTTATTATGCGCCGCCGCCGCCCCCGCCACGGGTGTATGAGCGCGATTATTACTACAGCCAGCCGCGCGGCTATTACGGCTACGGCTGGTAACGTCCCCCATTACCCGGTCGGGCAACGGGACGCGGGGCGGAGGGGTGACCCTCCGCTCCGTTTTTTTGTGGCCGCGACGCGCCGAATGCGGCAAAGGCGCGCGCCATGAGCGACACCCCTCCCGACCATCTCTCGATCGATCCATCGAGCCCGTATTTCGACCAGGCCGCGCTGGAGCGCGGCATCGGCATCCGTTTCAAAGGCGTCGAGCGCAAGGACGTGGAGGAATATAGCATCAGCGAAGGCTGGATCCGCGTCGCCCTGGGCAAGAAGGTCGATCGCCGCGGCCGTCCGCTGACGATCAAGCTGACCGGCCCGGTCGAGGCGTGGTTCGAACGTGGGGCGCAGGCGGACGCCGCCGACGGCGAGGCGCAGTAAACACCCGCCGCGACGCGGCTCAGGCGGGGGACCAGCCCGCCGTCGTCATCTCCGCCGCCAGCGTCGTCACCAGGGCACCGGCGGGCAAGGCGCGCGCCAGCGGAGCCCCCTGACCCGCCCAATGCGCGCCATAGCCATGCTCGCCGCGAGCAATGGCGGCGGCATGCAGCGCCTTGCCCGCGTCATAGGCGATCGGATAGGCGGGGGGCGTCACCGTCGTCGTGGCCTCGGCCAGCGCGGTGAAGCGATTGGCGAGGCAGCGCGCGGGACGGCCGGAGATCGCCGACGTCAGCCGCGTATGCGCCGCGCCCGGCCCATGCAGGGCGGCGCGATAGCCCGCGTCGGCGGCACTTTCCGGGCAGTCGATGAAGGCGGTGCCCAGTTGCGCCGCCGCCGCCCCCAGCGCCAGCACCGCCGCGATTCCCGCGCCATCCATGATTCCGCCCGCCGCGATGACCGGGCAGGTGCCACGACGCGCCAGCAGCCGGGTGAGCGTGACGGTGGTCAACGCATCGTCGGGCAGGGCGGGATCGAACAGCCCGCGATGCCCGCCCGCCTCGATCCCCTGTGCGACGATCGCGTCGAGCCCGGCACGTTCCACCGCCTCGGCCTCGGCGAGGTTGGTCGCGGTGGCGAACAGCATGATTCCAGCGTTGCGCAGCGCCGCGATCGTCGCAGCGGGCGGCAGGCCGAAGTGAAAGCTGACCACCGCGGGTCGTTCCTCCAGCAGCATCGCCAGCATGTCATGATCGCACGCGAAGCTGCGATACAGCGGGCGCAGCGTCGCGGGCGGCGCCGCGCCGACGGCGGCGAAATGCGGCGCGAGCGCGTTCAGCCAAGCCGCCTCGCGTGCGCTATCCGGTGAAGGATCGGCGTGAACGAAGACGTTGACGTTGAACGCGCGATCGGTGGCGGCGCGCACCGCCCGGATCATCGCACGCGCGCCCGCCGCGTCGGTGGCACCGACCGCGATCGCCCCCAATGCCCCCGCCTCGCACACCGCCGCCGCCATCGCGGGGGTCGATACCCCCGCCATCGGCGCCTGCAGCAGCGGCACCGACAGCGCGAGGCGGGTGGCGAGCGGGCTCACGCCGCCTCGAGCGCCTCGCTGGCGTCCAGCCAGCGCGCCTCCGCGGCTTCGATCGCCTCGGTCAGTTCGGCGCGGCGCTTCATCAATTCGGTCATCGTCAGCCCGGCGAAGGGCGGTTCCGCGGTGGCGGGATCGAACATCGCGCGATCCACCGCCGATCGTTCGGCATTGAGCGCGGCCAGCTCCGCCTCGCAATCCTTGGCCAGCTTGCGCGCGGCTTTCTCCGCCTCACGCTGCGCGGCGGCGGCCTTGCGATCCTTCTTGCTCACCCGCGCGTCGGCGGGCTTGTCGTCACCCGCCAGGATCATCGCGACATAATCGTCGAGGCTGCCGTCGAATTCGCGCGCGGTGCCGTTGTCCACCAGCACCAGCCGGTCGGCGGTCAGCTCGACCATATGGCGATCGTGGCTGACGAGGATGACCGCGCCCTTATAGTCGTTCAGCGCCTGCACCAGTGCCTCGCGCGCATCGACGTCGAGGTGGTTGGTCGGCTCGTCGAGGATCAGCAGATGGGGCGCGTCGCGGGTGATCAGCGCCAGCGCCAGGCGCGCCTTTTCGCCGCCCGACATCTTGCCGACCTTGCCGGTGGCGCGATCGCCGGAGAAGCCGAACCGGCCGAGCTGCGCGCGCACCGCCGCCGGGGTCGCCCCCCGCATCACCCGTGTCATATGCGCGAGCGGGGTATCGTCGGCGTCGAGTTCCTCGACCTGATATTGCGTGAAATAGCCGACGCGCATCTTGCCCGACGCGGCCATGGCGCCCTCCATCGGCGTCAGCTGGGCGGCGAGCAGCCGGGCGAGCGTCGTCTTGCCGTTGCCATTGCGCCCCAGCAGCGCCAGTCGATCGTCAGGATCGATGCGCAGGTTCAGCCGCTTCAGGATCGGCGTGTCGGCATAGCCCACCGACGCGAGGTCAAGCGTGATCAGCGGCGGGCGCAGCGGATCGGGATCGGGGAAGCCGAACGACAGCGTCGGATCGTTCGCCAGTTCCGCGATCGGCTGCATCTTCGCCAGCATCTTGGCACGGCTCTGCGCCTGTTTGGCGGTCGAGGCGCGCGCCGAATTGCGCGCGATATAGTCCTGCAGCTTGGCGCGCTGCGCCTCCTGATTGGCCTTGGCGGCGGCGAGCTGCGCCATCCGCTCGGCGCGCTGCCGCTCGAAGGCGTCATAGCCGCCGGGGTACAGCGTGATCTTGCCGCCCTGCAGGTGCAGGATATGGTCGACGACGCCGTTCAGGAAGTCGCGCTCGTGGCTGACGACGACGATCGTCGCCTTGTAGTTCTTGAGGAAATCCTCCAGCCACATCACCGCTTCGAGATCGAGGTGGTTCGACGGCTCGTCGAGCAGCAGCAGGTCTGGCTGAGAGAACAGCAACGCCGCGAGTGCCACCCGCATCTTCCACCCGCCGGAGAAGCTGTCGAGCGGGCGCTGCTGCATATCTTCGTCGAACCCAAGCCCCAGCAGGATCTGGGCGGCGCGTGCCGGCGCGGTATAGGCATCGATCGCGATCAGCCGCTCATACACATCGCCCAGCCGATCCGGGTCCTCGCAGGTTTCGCTTTCGATCATCAGCGCCGCGCGCTCGGTATCGGCGGCCAGCACGGTGTCGAACGGCGTAGCGGTGCCCGATGGCGCTTCCTGTGCGATATAGCCGACGCGCGCGCCGCGCGGCATGTCGGCGCTGCCGCTATCGGGCTCGAGCAGCCCGGCGATGACGCGCACCATCGTCGACTTGCCCGCGCCGTTGCGTCCGATCAGGCCGACGCGGCTGCCGGGCGGCAGCGCCGCGCTGGCGCCATCGAGGATCGTGCGCCCGCCGAGGCGGACGGTAATGCCGTTGAGGTTGAGCATGCGCGCGCCTGTACCGCATCACGGGCGGAGCGGAAAGGGTGGGGTGCAGGCGCGGCTATTCGTCGGCGTGGTGCGCGTCGAATACGCGCCCGACATGCGCCTCGCCGCGTGCCTCGGCGAGGCGTTGCTGGCGATGGCGCTCGGCATAGCCGGCGCGGCGCACGGGGTCGCGGGTTCCGTGGCAGGCGGGACAGCTTTCGCCCTCCACATACAATGGCGACGCTCGGTCGGCGGCGCTGACCGGCATGCGGCAGCCGTGGCACAGGCCATATGTCCCCGGCGCCAGCCCATGCCCCACCGCCACCCGCTGATCGAAGACGAAACATTCGCCCGACCACAGGCTGTCGGATGCCGGCATTTCCTCCAGATAGCGCAGGATCCCGCCGTCGAGATGGTGGACCGCCTCGACCCCCTCGCTTTTCAGGAAGGCGGTCGATTTCTCGCAGCGGATCCCCCCGGTGCAGAACATCGCGACACGGCGCTTTTCCGCCATCAGCGTGTCGCGGTGGGCGCGGAACCAGTCCGGAAAGTCGGCGAAGCTGGCGGTGTGCGGATCGACCGCGCCGGCGAAGGTGCCGATCGCAACCTCATAATCGTTGCGGGTGTCGATCACCAGCGTCGCCGGATCGGCGATCAGCGCGTTCCACTCGTCCGGTGCGACATAGGTGCCCGCGTCGGTCAACGGATCGACCGGCTGGCCCATCGTCACGATCTCGCGTTTCACCTTCACCTTCAGGCGGTGGAACGGATTGGCATCGGCCCAGCCATGCTTCAGCGACAGGTCGGCGCAACCGGGCAGCGTGCGGATATGCGCAATCACACGATCGAGCGCCTCGGGGGCGCCCGCGATCGTGCCGTTGATCCCCTCACCGGCGATCAGCAGCGTCCCCCTGATCCCCGCCGCGCGCGCGACATCGAGCAGCGACGTGCGTAGCGCGGCTGGATCGTCGAAGCGTGCGAAACGATAAAGCGCGGAAACGCGCGTGCGTTCGATGCTCAATGGACGAAGCGCGCCACCACGTCGCGATAGCTGCGGCTGACCTTCACGCTCGCGCCCGAATCGAGGATCAGGAAACATTCGCCATTGGTGTGCGGCTTCACCTGCTTGACCAGATCGAGGTTGACGATCGTCGAGCGGTGAATGCGCTGAAACCGGCGCGGATCGAGCCGCTTTTCCAGATCCTTCATCGTCTCGCGCAGAATCAGGTTCCGGTCGCCGGTGTAGATGACCATGTAATCGCCGGCGGCGTCGATCCGCTCGATCGTGTCCACGTCGACGCGGAAGATCTGGCCCTGATCCTTGATGTTGATCATCTTCTCGAACCGGCTCGCATTGGGTTGCTCGGCATTGCCGTCCCCCATCTCCGCCGCCGCCTCGGGCGCATGCTCGGCCAGCACTTCCTTCAATTTCTCCGCCTCGCCCACGCTCTGCCGCTCGGCCAGCCGCTGGCGGACGCGATCCAGCGTATCGGCGAGCCGCGATTCCTCGACGGGCTTCATCAGATAGTCGGTCGCCTGCGCCTCGAACGCGCGGATCGCATGATCCGAATAAGCGGTAACGAAGACGAATAGCGGTGGTTCGACATCCATCAGCCCCTGCACCACCGAGAAGCCATCGAAGCCGGGCATCTGGATATCGAGGAAGACGAGGTCGGGTTTATGGGTCTTGATCGCGCTGATCGCCTCGCGCCCGTTCTGGCACTTGGCGATGATCTCGACGTCGTCGTGCGGCTGCAGCCGCAATTCGAGCCCCTGGATCGCAAGCGGCTCGTCGTCGACGAGGATGGTACGAATGGTCATCACACCTCTCTGTTCGGTACTTCGAGCTGGTACGGGATCTCGATCTCGACCCCGAACCCGCCCGTCGGCATGGCACGCACATCGAAGCGGTGATCAGGCCCATAAGCCTGCGCCAGCCGCTCCCTGATATTGGCGATACCAACGCCGGTTGAAAGGCTTGGCCGGGTTTTCGTTGGCATCAAACCCGGCCCGGTGTCGGATACGCCGAGAAGCACCCGGTTGCCGACGAGCCGCGCGGTGACGCTGATTTCGGCGCCGTCCTCTTGCGGTGTCACGGCATATTTGATCGCATTCTCGACCAGCGGTTGCAGCAGCAGCGACGGCAGCCGCGCCTTTTCCACCCCCGGATCGATCTCGAACCTCGGGCGCAGGCGATCCTCAAAGCGCATCTTCTCGATCTCTAGGTACAGTTTCAGCGTCTCCACCTCCTGCGCGACCGTGACGTGCGCGGTGGGTTCGTTGGCCAGCGTGTAGCGTAGGAACGACGACAGCCGCGACAGCATCGCATTGGCGCGCTCGGTCTGCTTCAGCAGCACCAGCGTGGAGATGGAGTTGAGCGTGTTGAACAGGAAATGCGGGTTGAGCTGATATCGCAGCATCGCCAGCTGCGCCGACGAAGCCTGGTTCTCCAGATGCTCCATCTGGTCGATCTGGTCCTCGACGATCAGATAGAAGTTGATCCCGAAATACAGCGCCGACCAGCCCGCCAGCACGGTGAAATTCAGGAACAGCGTCGCCAGCAGCACCGACAGGTCGATCCCCGGTGCGGCCAGCTTGATGAAGCTGAACGAAAAGGCATCGAGCGTGGCGTAGAGGAATGTCGCCGCCGCCAGCGTGAAGATCGACAGCATGATCCCCGTCACGCGCGGCAGCCGGCGATAGAAGCCGTACAGCGTCGACAGCAGCAGCGTGATGCAATAGCCGACGATCGATTCGATGATCACCGGCACGATCGATTTCAGCGTGAAGCTGACCGACAGCGACGATACCGAGCGCAGTACCAGATAGCCGGTCCATCCCGCCGCCTGCAATTTCCAGAAGGCGCGTGATTTGTCCTCGAAGAACGGCCGCACGAACAGCGGCCGTTCGGGGGCCAGCGATACGCCCTGCGATACGACCGTGGACGAAGGGGAGCCGAACGATGCGGCCGATGCCGGCCCGGTGGTAGCAGGTGAAGTGGCCATCACGGCGGTTCTACACGGCTCGCGCGGCCGGCGCAAAAGGAAGGGCCGCCGTCCCGTGAAGGACGGCGGCCCGATGCGGCCCGGAACGGGCGGCCAGTGTTAGAAGGTGAACCGCGCGCCGATGCGGATCGTGTAGAGCGACTGACGACCATAGACCGTCTGGGCCGGGGCAACGAAGTTGCCGTTCGCGTCGGTCTGCGCAGGGGTGTAGCGATATTGCGCGCAGGCCTGACCGGTGTTCGCCGTTTGCGTCCCCGCGACGCCCGTTGCCGCTGCTGCGGTCAGGCAGGTCACGCGGACCGGCGCCACGTTGTAGGGGAAGACGTATTCCGAGATCTGGCCCCATTTGCGGTTCAGCAAATTGGTGAAGTTCTCGATATCGCCAAAGATCTGGATCCGCGACTTGCCGACGAAGGTCGGGATGTCCTGCGCCAGATGGAGGTCAAGGCGCGTGAACCAGGGGGAACGGAAGGCGTTACGCGGCGCGATCTTGCCCTGATACTTGTCGAGACCGACCGAGCGGAAATAATTCTCGATCTGCTGCTGCTGCGTCGCGCTGCCGTACGATACCTTGCTGTCGCCGCCGAAGGTCGGCACGTACAGCAGATAGCGGGTCGAGGTGCCGGTGGTGCCGAAATTGGCACTGCGCGAACCCGACGGCACCTGGTCGTTGAACGTGAAGCTGTAGTTCCGGCCGCTGCGGGTTTCGCCGAACAGCGCGATCTGCGTCTTGTACTCGCCAAAGAACGCATGATCGAACGTCACGCCGTACTTGAACTGATACTTCACCTGGTCGTTGGAGATGCCGTAGGACACGTTATTGGGGTCGACGAAGGCACCATTGCTGTAGTTCGAGCCGGCGGTCGACGAGGTCGCCGGCGCCTGGTCCTTCACGTCCTGATAGGTGAAGCTGCCATAAGCGGCGAGGCCCATGTCGAAGCGTGCGTCAAAGCGCGCGACGCCGATCCAGCTACGACCGTTGTGCGTGTTGGTCAGCAGGATGTCCTGCCCGGTGTCCGAATAGTTCGGCAGGCCGGTCGCGGCGACCGTGGTGGCCGGGCGGTAACGCTGGCGGCCATCCGGGGTGAGCGCGAACGCCCCCGACACCGGCTGCGAGCGCAGGTCGGTGAAATACACCTGGTCGCGGATGCCGATGAACAGTGCGTCGGCCCCGAACGTCAACTCGCCACCCGGCAGGTCGAAGCGATAGTCCGCGCTCAGCGTCGAGCGCCACTGGCTCGGCAGCTTGAAGTTCGGGTCCAGCGCGTTGGTGGTGGCATTGGCCGATACCGTGCCGTTCAGCAGATACTGGTTGACCGCCCCCGGAATGCTGGTCCCGCTAACGCCCTGCAACGCCGCCGCGCCGACCCCCGCAGGCAACGTGCCCTGGTTGCCGTTGAACGCGCCGCTGTTCAGCTGGGTGATCGCCACCGAGTTGCTGAGCACGCCGGTGTTCGAGAAGCTGTTCGAGACATAGACGTCCGGCGCGCCGCCGGCGAAGATGCCGACACCGCCGCGCAGCGTCAGGCGGGGATCCGGGCGCCAGCTGAAGCCGACACGCGGCTGGAACACGCCCAGACCGTTGATATAGGCATTGTTGACGCCGATCGCGGTCTGCTCGCCGTTGACGACCGCACCCGCACCATAACGCGCCGCGAAGTTCGAGTTGAACGTCGGGAACGTGTGGCCGCCGTACAGGTCGTAACGCGCGCCATAGGACAGGTCGAACGTATCGGTGACGCGCCAATTATCCTGGATGCCGAACGTATATTGCTGATAGTTGAAGCGTGCCGCCGCCTGATTGGGATCGAGCGACGGGATCGCGTTCGCATAGCTGAGGGACTGGGCGTTGCGAGCCGAGAAGTCGGCCAGCGAGTCGAAGTAATAGTTGCCGGCGCTGTTCTGCAGGAACGCATTGAAGATGCGCGTGCTCTGCACTTCCGAGAAGATGCGCAGGTCATGCGCGCCATGGTTGTAGCGCGCCTGGACGAGGCCGCCCCAGGTGTTCGACGTAAGCTCGTTGGTCTGACGCGAGTTGTCCGGGCCGATCGATACGATCGAGGAATTGGCCGGGCATTGCGTCGAGGCGTTGCTGGCGGTGTTGGTGGTGCGATCCGACTGGTCTGCCACGCACACGCGGAACTGGGCGAAGCCGCGGCCGAGCAGCGGCTGCGCCAGGCGCTCATAATCCTTGTAGAAACCACGAACTTCGGTCGAGAAATCGCTCGACCAGTCGGAGTTCAACTGGCCCACCACGGTCCACAGCCGGTTGCCCGAAATGTAATTGTTCGACGCCAGGCTGAGCCCGGTCGTCGGGCTGGCGGTGGTGAAGGTGTTGGACGAGTTGATGTTGATCTCGTCCTTGGCATAGGTGCCGGTCAGCGAGAAGCGCTGGCCGTCGGCCACGTTCCAGTCGATCTTGCCGACCAGGCGATCGTCCTTGTCGCCCGAATCGGTCACGACGCCGCCGGCGTTGTAGTTGTAGACCGACTGCGCGATCTGGATCACGCGGTTGACCTGCGCCTGCGACAAGTTGGGGATCGCGATACCGGCATTGTTGTCGGTCGGGCCCTGCTGCTGCGGGAAGCCGCCACGGATACGCTCACCCGCCACCATGAAGAACAGCTTGTCCGCGATCAGCGGACCCGACAGCTCGGCGCCGTAATTCTCCTGCTTGTACTTGGGCAGGGTGACGGTCAGGTCCTTGGTGCGGCTGCCGGTCAGGCCATCGGTCTGCTGGGCGTAGAAGCCGGTGCCCTGGAAGGTGTTGGTGCCGGAGCGCAGCACGAGGTTGACCGCGCCGCCGGTGAAATTGCCTTCGCGCACGTCATAGGGCGCGATCTTCGCCTGGAACTGGCCGATCGCGTCCAGCGGGATAGGCGACCGGCGGCTCGGCAGACCGTCGGTGTTGAGGCCGAAATTGTCGGTGATCGGCACGCCATCGACCGAGAAGCGGCTGAAGCGCGCATTCTGGCCGGCGAACGACACTGCGCGGCCGCCGGTGGGGGTGTCGTCCAGGCGCGCGAACGGATCGCGACGCTCGAGATCGCGGATGTCACGATTGACCGTGGCGACGTTCGCGATCTGCTCGGCGTTGAGCACCGTGGCCGGCCCCTGCGACAGCGACCGCGCGGTCGGCAGGCGGCTGGCAGTGACGACGATCTCGCCGCCACCCGCCGATTCCGACGTCAGTTCGACCGGCAGTTCGAAGGTCTGCGAGGCCAGCGTATTGATGTCGGTTACCTGCGCCGGGCTGTAGCCGGGCGCGGTGACGGAGACGGTGTAGGGGCCGCCGGCGCGCAGACCGCCGGTGGTGAACGAACCATTTGCGTCCGTGGTCGCCGTGTTGCGCGCACCCGACGGCACGTTGACGACCTCGACCGTCGCCCCTGCGACGGGGGCGCCACCGCTGGTGACCGTGCCGCGAATCGTCGAGGTGGTTTCCTGGGCCATGGCGGCGGCGGGCGCGATGAGCGCGATCGCAGCCACACCCATAAATAGGTTGTTTCGCATCGAATCTTTCCCCTTGGATCGCACGGCTGTTAATGCAGCGTTTATCTCTGAGGGGCCCCTGCTCCGCTTATATGTCGTTCCCGTGACAATTGAGAGAGTCGGCAACAGGGCGGCAACACATTGTTTGTGAGTTGCAAAAATGCGACATCATGGCGTCCGCCGCGACGGCTGCGGCCGGGCGCGGCGGGGGCGCCGCGCGCCGGCGGTCAGTAGCGTTCGATCTGCACCGGCAGCCGGCGATAGCCGTGGACGAAACACGCGGCCACCCGCTCGGGCGCGCCCTCGACATGGACGCGCATCCGCCGCTTTGCCATTTCCTCCAGCAGGATCGACACCTGCAATTCGGCCAGCCGCGCGCCGACGCAGCGGTGGATGCCATGCCCGAACGCCAGGTGGCGGCGGGCGTTGGCGCGATCGACCTGATAATCATCGGCATTGGGGCCGAACACGCTCTGGTCGCGATTGGCGGAGATGTACCACATCACCACCTTGTCGCCCTCGGCGATTGGTTGCCCGGCCAGCTCGGCATCGCGAAGCGCGGTACGCGCCATATGCGCGAGCGGCGTTTGCCAGCGGATGATCTCGCTGACCGCATTGGGAATCAGCGCCGTATCACCCTCCAGCTTCGCGCGCTGATCGGGGAATTGGTCGAGCGCATAGACCAGCCCCGACATGGTGTTGCGCGTCGTATCGTTGCCACCGACGATCAGCAGGATCAGATTGCCCATGAATTCATTGTGATCCATGTGGCTCATCGCGTCCGAATGGATCATCATCGAGATCAGGTCGGGGGTCGGCGCGCTCTTCGCCTTGGTCGCCCAGAGTTGCTGGAAATAGGCGCCGCATTCGTAGATCTTCTCGAGCCGCTGCTGGCGGAGCGCTTCACTCTTCGCCAGCTCGATATCGCCCATCCAGTCCGACCACAGCGTCAGTTTCGCACGATCGTGCCACGGAAAATCGAACAGGATCGCCAGCATCTGCGTGGTCAGCTCGATTGACACCCGCTCGACCCAGTCGAACCCGGTGTTCCACGGCAGATCATCGAGGATGTCGGCGCTGCGGCGGCGGATATCCTCCGACAGGCGCACCATCTCGCTGGGGGTGAAGGCGGGGGCGACGGTGCGCCGCTGCGCGGTGTGGATCGGACGATCGCGCCCGATGAACATCGGCATACGCACCTCGTCATTCGCGATCGGCGAGATCGTGAAACCGTTGGCTTCCGAGGAATAGAGGTCCGGAAGCGATTCGACCTCGACGATCGGCTTGTAGGTGCTGACCGACCAATAGGGTCCGAAATCGGACTGTTCGACCTTGTGCACCGGGGCTTCGGCGCGAAGCTGTCGGAAGATGTCGTGCCAGCTATCGTCCCGGTAGATGTCCGGTCGGCTGACATCGAAGGGATCGACCGTCATCTGCGTATCGCGCGCCAGAGTCGCCATATTTCCTCTCCACCACCTTTTGGTTGCGATGAGAAACCTAACTGACACCCATGTCAATGGGGTTTGCGAACGGTCCCGGTCGGTTCGTCAGCCGGCGCGCCCGAACAGCCGCCGCCACGGCGGCAGCGCGCTGCCGGACTGGAGCACGCCGCGCCGGAACAGCCGCGCGCCGGTGGCGATGAAGATCACCACCCACAGCAACTGCCATGCCAGCGCGGCGGCATGCGGCCATAATTCGGCGCGGCTGGCGGCATGACCCGCCATGGCGAACGGCGATGACAGCGGGAATATCTCGGCCACCGTCGCCACCCAGCTGCCGGGGCGCGAGGCGGCGGCGGAGGCGAGCGCGAACATGGCCACCTGCATCACCGTGATCGGCAGCGACAGGAGCTGGATTTCCCGCATCGTCGACGCCTGCGCGCCGACGCCGAGGAACAGCGATCCCAGTAGCAGGAAGGCGGTGGTGAAATAGCCGGCGAACAGCAGGACGAAGGCGGGGGTGCCCACCGCCGGCGACAGCGCGGTCAACCCGGCCCCCATGTCGGCGGGCAGCACCGCGCCGATCTGACTGACGACCGCACCCCAGAAGCCGACGAACAGCACCGCCACACCGAACATGCCGAGCAGCTTGCCCAGAAAGACGCTTTCCAGCGGCACCGCGGCGGCCAGCACCTCGATCACCTTGTTGTTGCGTTCCTCCGCCATCGTGCCGACCATCTGGCCCGACAGAAACAAGGGGAGGAAGAAGATGCCGAACACCGCGGCGAATGCCGATGCGCCGCGGCGCGCGGCCGGTGGTGGCGGCGCGGCGATCCGTTCGAACAGCGGCGGGGCGAGCTGCGGCATGCCCGCGCGGCGGCGCAACTCCGCTTCCCGCGCATAAGCGGCGAGCTGAAAGGCGGCGTCGCGATGCCCGGCGGCATAGACGATCGTCGGGCTGGCAAGCGGGCCATGCAGCACCGCGATCGTATCGACATGATGCCGGGCGA
>NZ_JBELIE010000027.1:0-2778 GCF_042091075.1 Sphingomonas sp.
CAATCGCCGCTAAACGACCGTTTATAGGGCGCAAAGCCGATCGGTCGATTTGCATAACCCATGGCGGATTTCGGCGAAAGCCGACGTCTACGTTAACGACGCTGAATGTCTTGAGTTGGTCGGAAGCTGACGTTGACGGCGCGACGGACGAACGGCGTATATGGGTCGCTAGCAGACATCGCCTGCCTACCTACGCGCCGACTGTCTCCAGCAATCCCTCGAACAGCCGGCGGCCGTCATCGCCGCCGTGGGCGGCTTCGATCTTGCGTTCGGGGTGCGGCATCATGCCCAGCACGTTGCCGGCGTCGTTGAGCACGCCCGCGATCCGGCGCGCGCTGCCGTTGACCGGCTCGGCATAACGGAAGGCGATTCGGCCTTCCCCTTCGAGGCGGTCGAGCGTGTCGGTATCGGCGACATAATTGCCGTCGTGGTGTGCCACCGGGAACATCACCCGTTCCCCGGCGGCGTAGCGGCTGGTAAAGGCGCTCTGGGCGTTCTCCACCGTCAGCGCGACATCGCGGCAGACGAAGTTCAGCGCCGCGTTGCGCATCAGCGCGCCGGGCAGCAGCCCCGCCTCGGTCAGCACCTGAAAGCCGTTGCACACGCCCAGAACC
Source organism: Sphingomonas sp. (assembly GCF_042091075.1). GTDB lineage: Bacteria > Pseudomonadota > Alphaproteobacteria > Sphingomonadales > Sphingomonadaceae > Sphingomonas. The sequence continues at coordinate 615 of NZ_JBELIE010000027.1, forward strand.
GGCAGGCCCTTGCCTGCCGCATTCGCGATCGCGCCCATGATCGGGCTGCGCGCGGCCATCGCCCCGGCGCGGAGATAGTCGCCATAGGAGAAGCCCCCCGGCACGGCGACCAGCCCGACCCCGTCGGGCAGCGCGGTATCGCGGTGCCACACCATGTGCGGCTTCACCCCCGTCACCTGCTCCAGCGCCACCGCGATATCACGGTCGCAATTGGAACCGGGGAAGACGATGACCGCGGTCTTCACGCCCGTTCCACCCGGTAATTCTCGATGACCGTATTGGCGAGCAACTGGCGGCACATCGCGTCGATATCGGCGTCGGTGGTCGAATCCGCGACGTCGAGCTCGATCAGCTTGCCGACGCGCGCACCGTTTACCCCGGCGAAGCCGAGACCCGCCAGAGCGTGTTCGATGGCCTTGCCCTGGGGATCGAGCACGCCGGCCTTGAGCGTCACATGGATGCGCAGTTTCATGGTCGCGCGCTATGCCGCGACAGGCCGCGCGGGGCAATGGTGAAGGTGCGCGACGGCGCCGGCGTCGCGTTACTTGCCGCGCCGTTTCCGGTGGCTTTCCATATCGAGCACCGCGGTTTCGCCGCCCTCGGGCCACAGGCCCAGCCGCCGCGCGACTTCCTGATACGCTTCGACCTCGCCGCCGAGATCGTTGCGGAAGCGATCCTTATCGAGCCGCTCGTTGGTTTCCATGTCCCACAGGCGACAGCCATCGGGGCTGATCTCGTCCGCCAGGATGATGCGGCCGTAATCATTGTCCCAGATACGGCCGAATTCGAGTTTGAAATCGACCAGCCGGATGCCGACCCCCGCGAACAGCCCGCACAGGAAATCATTCACGCGAATCGCCAGATCGGCGATGTCGTGCATCTCCTCCTGACTGGCCCAGCCGAAGGCGGCGATATGTTCGTCGGAGATCATCGGATCGCCGAGCGCGTCGTCCTTGAAATAATATTCGAGGATCGTGCGCGGCAATTGCGTGCCTTCTTCGATCCCCAGCCGCTTGGCCAGCGTACCCGCGGCGACGTTGCGGACGACCACCTCGATCGGCACGATCTCGACCTGCCGGATCAACTGTTCGCGCATGTTGAGCCGGCGGATGAAGTGCGTCGGTACGCCGATCAAGCCGAGCAGGGTGAAGATATGCTCGCTGATGCGGTTGTTGATGACGCCCTTGCCGTTGATCGTGCCCTTCTTCTGCGCGTTGAAGGCGGTTGCGTCGTCCTTGAAATACTGGATCAGCGTGCCCGGCTCAGGCCCTTCGTAAAGGATCTTTGCCTTGCCTTCGTAGATCTGCCGCCTGCGCGCCATCGCATCTGCCTTCATCGAAACGGATCGCCCCGGCAGCGACGGGGTCGCGATGCCGGGGCGGGGAGTCTGGGCGGCGCTATACGGGATGGGGGCAGGGGGCGCAAATCAGCGCGACGGTCGCAGTGCCGCCAGCACCAGCCGCTTCGCCTCTCGCCACGCCGCCGTGTCGGGCGTCACCAGTTCGACATGCCCGGTGTCCGGCACGTCGTGCAGTGTAGCACGATCCCCGGCCGTCGTGGCACGCGCGACATAGTCGGTCGCCATCCGATACGGGATGATGCGATCCTCGCGCCCATTGACCAGATCCTGCGGCACATCGATCGGCAACAATCGGGGGACCGACGTATCGGCATAAGGATCGCTGCGATCGCCGCCGACGAGTCGCGCGACGATCGCGGTGCCGCAGCCATTGTCGGGGCTGGTGGCGGTCGCCTCCAGATCGGGCAGCCCACCGAGGCTGATGACATGCGCGATCGGCAGCGGGTCGGGAACGCGCAAGGCACTCCCTGCGGGCAGCTTGGAACGGGCGGCGAGCCAGAGCGCGAGGTGCCCGCCCGCCGAGTGGCCGATCGCGACGACGCGGCGCGTGTCCAGCCGATAGGCGGCGGCGTGATGACGTAGCGCGTCGGTGGCCGCGGCGGCATCGGCGAAGGTGCCGGGATAGCCGCCCCCGGCCCGATCGACGCCGCGATAATCGATATTCCACACCGCCACCCCGGCGCGGCGCAGATCGTCCGCCACCCAGTCCATCAGCCGCCGGTCCGCGATGCTCGTCTGCCAGCAACCGCCATGCACCATGACCACCACCGGGTGCAGCCCGGCACTCCGTGGCAGCCAGACGTC
>NZ_JBELIE010000027.1:2788-9800 GCF_042091075.1 Sphingomonas sp.
CATCGCATCCGGCCCATAAGCGATCGTGGCGTCCGGCGCGGGGCGCGGTCGCGCGGTGAGGTCTTTCCAGGTCAATGGCGTAAAGGCGGGCATCGCGGCGGGCAGGCATGCCGCGAGGAGGGGAAGGAGCGCAAGGCGCAGCGATGGCCGGGGGCGGATCATGCGATGGATGTAGCGGGGGACGGGAGGCGACGTCACGCCGGATCTGACGCGGCGTGACGCGCGTCGGACACGCGCGTTTTCGCACCGGCAAGCGCTGCGGGTGGCGCGGGCGGCGACCGCGTCTGAGCACCACCCCCCTTAACGAACCGCTCCATGCCTGTTACGCGCAACGTCACCCATGGCGAGCGATCTGACCGACCTTCCCGAAAACCCGCCCGTCGGCATCTTCGACGCGCCGTTCGACAGCGCCTTGAGCGAACGGTATCTCGTCTATGCGCTGTCAACGATCACCGCGCGGTCGCTGCCCGACGTGCGCGACGGGCTGAAGCCGGTGCATCGGCGGCTGCTGTGGGCGATGCGGCTGCTGCGGCTCGATCCGGCGGCGGGGTACAAGAAATGTGCCCGCGTGGTCGGAGACGTCATCGGCAAATATCACCCGCATGGTGACCAGTCCGTCTATGATGCGATGGTGCGCCTCGCGCAGGATTTCGCGCTTCGCTATCCGCTGGTCGACGGCCAGGGCAATTTTGGCAATATCGATGGCGATAACGCCGCCGCCTATCGCTACACCGAAGCCCGTCTGACGCAGGTCGCGATCGACCTGATGGACGGGCTGGATGAGGATGCGACCGAATTCCGCCCGACCTATAACGGCGAGGAGCAGGAACCGGAGCTGTTTCCGGGCGCCTTCCCCAACCTGCTGGCCAATGGGGCGAGCGGGATCGCGGTCGGGATGGCGACCAGCATCCCGCCGCACAACGCCGCAGAATTGCTAGACGCCGCGATCGCGCTGATCGATGACCGCGGCGTTGACCCGTTGACGTTCGTGCGCGGGCCGGATTTTCCCACCGGCGGTCTCGTGGTCGATCCGCCCGCGGTGCTGCGCGAGGCCTATAATACCGGCCGGGGCGGTTTCCGGGTGCGCGCGCGCTGGACGATCGAGCGCGAGAAGGGCGGCGCCTGGCAGATCGTCGTCACCGAAATTCCCTATGGCGTGCCGAAGGGCAAGCTGATCGAGCAGATCGCCGGGCTGATCAACGATCGCAAGCTGCCGATCCTGGCGGACATCCGTGACGAAAGCGATGCGGAGATCCGCGTCGTGCTGGAACCGCGTAGCCGCACGGTCGATCCGCAGGTGTTGATGGACGGGTTGTTCCGGCTGTCGGACCTCGAAACGCGCGTGCCGCTCAACCTCAACGTTCTCGACAAGGATCGCACCCCGCGCGTGATGTCGCTGCGCGATGCGCTGGCGGCGTGGGTCGATCATCAATTCGTCGTGCTCCGCCGCCGGACCGAGCATCGCCTGGGCAAGATCGCCGACCGGCTGGAACTGCTGGGCGGCTATATCATCGCATTCCTCAACCTCGATCGCGTGATCGAGATCATCCGCACCGAGGATGAGCCGAAGGCGGTGATGATGGACGAGTTCCAGCTGACCGATCGGCAGGCGGAGGCGATCCTCAACATGCGGCTGCGGTCGTTGCGCAAGCTGGAGGAGATGGAACTTCGCCGCGAGCGCGACGCGCTGGAGAAGGAGCAGGCGACGCTCACCGCGCTGCTGGCGTCGGACGCGAAGCAGCGGACCCGGCTGAAGCGCGACTTCACCAGGATCCGCGATCGTTATGGCGCCGAGACCGCGCTGGGGCGGCGTCGAACGACGATCGAGGAACAGGCCGCCGCGCGCGACATCCCCCTTGAGGCGATGATCGATCGCGAGCCGATCACCGTGATCCTGTCCGAGCGCGGCTGGTTCCGCGCGATGAAGGGGCATGTCGATCTGTCGGCACCCGAGACGCTGAAGTTCAAGGAGGGCGATGGGCCCGGTTTCGCCTTCCACGCGCATACCACGGACAAGCTGTTGCTCGCGGCGGCGAACGGGCGCTTCTACACATTGGCGGCGGACAAATTGCCGGGTGGGCGCGGTTTTGGCGAGCCGGTGCGCGCCTCGATCGATCTGGAAGGCAGCGTCGGCATCGTCGCGTTGCTGCGCGCGGCGGCGGCGGCGAAGTTGCTGGTCGCTGCCAGCGACGGGCGCGGCTTCATCGTGGCCGCGAGCGAGGTGATCGCGGAAACGCGCAAGGGCAAGAACGTGATGACACCGAAGCCCGGTGCGCGGCTGACCGTCGTCCGTCCGGTGGCACCCGGCGATGATTATGTCGCGGTGATCGGCGATAATCGCAAGCTGGCGATCTTTCCGCTGGTCGAACTACCCGAAATGACGCGCGGACAGGGCGTGCAACTGCAACGTTATCGCGAAGGTGGCCTGTCGGACGCGCGGACGATCGTCTTTGCGGAGGGGCTGAGCTGGACGATGGGAGGCGACAGCGGAAGGACGCGCACCGAGAGTGATTTGACAGCGTGGCGTACCGCGCGGGGCGCTGCCGGTCGCATGCCACCCACCGGTTTTCCCCGCGACAATCGCTTCTGACGGCGGTGACGGCCCGGCCGTGCGACGCAACCGCCGGATCGGGTAAGGAAACCCCGGCTTAACGCTTCCCGCGCTACGCCGCTCATGATGGCAAACGTGTCGAGAGTGGCGGCGGTAAGCAAAAGTACCCCGATCGTGGTCAGCCCAGGGCTGTCGGCGAGCGAGGGCGCTCTCGAATTGATTCCGATTCCGCTGGCGATCGCGCGACTGAACGGCACCGACGCGACCTGGGAGATTCACAACCGCTTTTTTGCGCGCGCGGGCCTGCAGCATGACGGGGGACTGCTGGACGTCGCCCGCGAGTTTCTGGATTCGGGGGCATTGCGTGCAGATCGCGCGTGGCAGGCCGGGGCGGCGGTCGAGCGGCGCCACTACGAGATGCATTTCGCGCGGATCACGCATCGCGCCGAACCCGTCTGCATCATCTCCTTCGTCGACCAGACCGCCGAGGTGCGGACCGAGGATACGTTGCGCCGCGAGATGGCGACCGACAGTCTGACCGGCCTGGCCAACCGCGGTGGCTTCACCGACGCGCTGGAGGCGATGATCGCCGATGGGGCGCAGCGCTGGGCGGTGCTGATGGTCGATCTGGAGCGGTTCAGCCGTTTCAACGCCTGTCTGGGATCGATGGCCGGCGACGAATTGCTGATCACCGTGGCGCGACGCATCAAGGGCGCGTTGCGCAGCCGCGACGTACTGGCCCGTACCGGGGGGGACGAGTTCGGGATCCTGTTGCGGATCGATCAGGACGCGCAGGAGGCGGATCATGTCGCGCGCCGGATCCGGGACATTCTGTCGACGCCGTTCCGGCTGAGCGACTATGAGATACGTGTGTCGTGCGCGGTCGGCATCGCGTTTGGCGACCGCACCGTGTCGGACGCCGAGGACGTCATTCGCCATGCGCAGGTGGCGATGAAAAAGTCCAAGGGTTCGAAGCTTGCGGAGGCCTATCATACGCGCGCACTCGATTCCGCGCGTGAGGAATTCGCGATGGAAACCGCGCTGCGTCGCGCGATCGAGAACGACCAGTTGTCGCTCGTCTATCAGCCGATCTGCGATCTGGCGACCGGGCGAGTCAGCGGATTCGAGGCGCTGGCGCGCTGGACCGACGAATATGGCCAGAGCCACAGCCCGGTGCGCTTCATTCCGGTGGCGGAGGAATCGGGGCTGATCGTTCCGCTCGGCCGCTGGGCGCTCGATACCGCGGCCCGCACGCTCGCCGACTGGGACCGGAGCGCCGGGGGATCATGCGGCGTCACCGTATCGGTGAACCTGTCGGCGATCCAGTTGCAGCGCGACAATATCCCGGCAGCGGTGCGGCATGCGCTCGAAACCGCCGGGCTGGCGGGGGAACGGCTGAAACTGGAACTGACCGAAAGCGCGATCATCGCCGACCCCGATCGCATGTCGCGCGTGCTGCTGGGTCTGCGCGGCCTCGGTTGCACGATCGCGATGGACGATTTCGGTACCGGCTTTTCGAACATGGCGTCGTTGCAGCGGCTGCCGATCGATATCCTGAAGATCGATCGCAGCTTCGTCACGGGGCTGTTGAGCGATCGCGACAAGGTGGCGATCGTGCGTGCGATCCTCGGTCTTGCCCAGGCGCTGGGGATGCGCACCGTGGCGGAGGGGATCGAGGCGCCCGAGGTCGGCCAGACCCTTGCCGCGCTGGGGTGCCATTACGGGCAAGGCTATGCTTATGCCCGACCGCTCGAACCCGCGGCTGCCTATGCCTTTCTGGCGGCCACCAACGTCTGAGCCGTTTCCTCGTCAGCGATGACGGCAACGCGCTCGGCATCGGGAAATCCTTCCGCGATCCAGCGATCCTCGATACGGCGCAGCGTCCGTGCGACATCGGGGCCTTTGGTCACCCCGCGCGCCACCAGCGCGCCACCGCCGATCGGCAAGGGCGGTACGCTCCAATCGTGTAACGGGCTTGGGTCCGCACCCGCGAGCAGCAAACGGTCAAGCGCGCCGGCGGCGCCGACGCGATAGGCGAGTGCACGCGCGCCCTCGCTGCCTGCCCCGGCGCTCGCCTGGATCAGCCGCTTGCGATCGTTGTTGGACAGTTTCAGCCGGGCGCCAACCGCCTCCGCTGCCGCTGGCGGGATCAAGGCGGCAAGCCGCCTGATCGCGTCGGGCGGCACCTGCGCCGTCGCCTCGCGTGCGGCCAATCGTTCGAGCCGATCGATGCCAGCGCTATCGATCTCGGGCAACACCGGGCGGAGGATGCCGCTGTCGTGCATCAGCCGCACCGCCTCCACCGCGTGACGAGCGACCAGCAGCTTGAGCAATTCGGCCGCGATCCGCTCGCGGCTCAGCGCCATCAGGTCGTTCGCACGATCGATGCAGGCCGCCAGCCCCGGCGCATCGATCGTCTGACCGAAGCGCGCGTGGAATCGGAAGAACCGCAGGATGCGCAGATGATCCTCGGCGATCCGTTCCAGCGGATTGCCGATGAACCGCACCCGCCCGGCCCGAAGATCGTCGAGCCCGCCGAACCAGTCGGTCACCTCACCGGAGAGCGGGTCGGCATAGAGCGCGTTGATCGTGAAATCCCGACGCGCCGCGTCGGCACGCCAATCGTCGGTGAAGGCAACCACGGCATGCCGGCCATCGGTGGCGATGTCGCGGCGCAGCGTCGTCACTTCCACCACCGTTCCTTCGCTGACCGCGGTGATCGTCCCATGCGCGATGCCGGTCGGTATCGCGCGGATGCCCGCGCTATCGAGCCTGCGAACGACCTCCTCCGGCGGGAAGGTGGTGGCGATGTCGATGTCGCTGACGGAATCGCCCAGGCCCAGCAGCGTGTCGCGCACCGCCCCCCCGACGAAACGCGCCTGTCCGCCGGCCGCATCGAGCGCGGTGGCCAGCCGTGCCAGTCCGGGGCGATCCTGCCATGCGGCGTGGGGCAACAGCGTTGCGCCGTTCACGCCGCCGCCGCCAGTCGCCGTGCAAGATTGACGATCATCCCGGCGGTCGCCCCCCAGATCCGCCGCTCCTCCCACAGCATCTCGTAATAGAAGCGTTCCTGCCCCTGCCACATGGTGGAGGCGGAGCGATGATTGGCGCTGTCGAGCAGAAAATCGAGCGGCACCTCGAAGACGCTCGCCACCTCCGCCTCGCTCGGCGTGAGCGACAGGTCGGGCGGGACGATCCCGATCACCGGGGTGATGCTGAAGCCGGTGCCGGTACGGTAGCGGTCCGAGATGCCGATCACCTCCACCGCATCCGGGGGAAGCGCGATTTCCTCGAACGCCTCGCGCAGCGCGGCGGTGATCGGATCCTCGCCGGGATCGATACGGCCGCCCGGAAATGCCACCTGGCCGGCGTGCTTGCGCAACGTCTCGGTACGCTGGGTCAGGATCACGCCGGGGCGCGGGCGGTCAGTGATTGGCACCAGCACCGCCGCCGCGGTCAGCGCGTCATGCGCGGGCAGGTCATCCCGGTCGCCGACGATCAGCATCGTTTCCCGATGCGATACCAGCGCGGCCGCCAGCCGCTCCGCGAGCGTCATCATGCGGTCGCGACGAGCGGGAAGAAGGCGCCCGCGCTCCACACGCCTGGCGGTGTATCGCCCAGATCCAGCGCGATATTCGCCAGTTCGTAATACAGCGCGCGCGATACCAGCGCGTCGAGCCCGCCACGCACGCGCAGATACGGGTGCGGGCCATCGTCCCGCTCCTCGAAGCGTAGCGGATGGTCGGCGGAGGCGGTCACCATCTCGCCGGTGTTGAGCCGGAACGCGAGCATGGTATCGCGACCCGTTCCCTCAACCTTCATCTCGACCGCGACGAACGGCGCATCCTCGACCGCGATGTCGAGTTTTTCCCCCGGCGTGACGAGCACGAAGCCGCCGTCGGGCTCGCGCCGCAGGATACGGCTGAACGCGCGAACCATCGCCGCGCGGCCGATCGGCGTCCCTTGGTGGAACCACGTGCCATCGCGGGCGATCCGCATCTCGCTGTCACCGCAATGCGCGGGATGCCAGCGGTCGACGGGCGGCAGACGATCGCCGTCACTCAGCCGCGCGATATCGGCGATTGTCAGCGTGTCGAAATCGGGGGGCGCGGCCATCGGCATGCACGCCAGTTAGGGTCGGGGGACGCCCGGGTAAAGGTGCCCTCGTCACGCCGGCACCGTGGCGCGCGGTGCGATGATGCCATCTCCCGCCGGGATCGCCGGCCCGCGCGCGAGCAGGCGATGCCGCTCGACCGGGCCGGGCAGGCGCCACCCGCCGGTCGCGTCGGCGGAAAAGCCGAAGAAGCGGCCGTAATAGGCCGGATCGCCGATCAGCATCGACGTCAGCCCGCGCGAATCCGCGGCATCGAGCGCGGCCTGCATCAGGCGGCGGCCCAATCCCCCCTGTTGCCGTTCGGGTGTGACCGCCACCGGCCCCACCAGCACCATCGGCACGTCGCG
>NZ_JBELIE010000028.1:0-336 GCF_042091075.1 Sphingomonas sp.
CGATCTGGTTCGCTGATGCCGGTCGCTGCCGAAGGCACGGTCGAGCAACTGCTCCACCGCGTCGTTCGTCACGCTGTCGATCGGCACCATCTCCGTCACGACCACCTCTTGATCAGCGGGCATGGACGCCCGGGCGCGCGGGCTTTAGCGGGGTGACACGCCAACGCAACCGGAATGACGCGCATGAAGCTTTACGATGCCGGCTGGGCACCCAGTCCACGCCGTGTCCGCATCTTTCTCGCCGAGAAGGCGATCCAGGTCGAGCGGGTCGCGATCGACCTGCGCACGGGGGAGCAACTGGGCGAGGCCTATCTCGCGCGGGTGCCGCGCGGCGTG
>NZ_JBELIE010000014.1:0-34092 GCF_042091075.1 Sphingomonas sp.
CGCCCGTTCCAGCGCGGGCCGTATTTCTCGCTTGCCGATTGGTACGCCACGTCGAAATCGCGTCAGCTTGCGGCCTTCGCGCAGGCGGACTGGACGATCGTTCCGAACCTGGTCTTGACCGGCGGCGGGCGCGTCCAGAACGAGCGCGTATCCTACACCTTTCGCGATAATCTCGCGAACACGTCGTTCGCGGGCAGCGCGACCGATACCGCTGGCACCTATCGCGCCAGCCTGCGCTACGACTTTACGCGTGATATCAATGCCTTCTTCACCTATGCGACCGGCTACAAGGGGCAGACTTACGATCTGACCACCGGGTTCAACCGCAACCGTGCGCTGGCCGGGCCGATCCGTCCCGAGCGGTCACGCGACAAGGAACTGGGCATCCGCACGCAGTTCTTCGATCGCCGCGTCACGTTCAACGTCACGCTGTTCGACACCAATTATCGCGACCTGCAGGCGCAATCGATCGAGACGCTGGCGGACGGCACGTCGAACTATCGCCTGACCAACGTCGGCCGGCTCAATACCAAGGGCATCGAGCTGGAAGGGTCGCTGCGTGTGTCCGACGACCTGAACTTCAATGGCGCGGCGACCTATCTGGACGCGACCTACAGCTCGTTCGACGCCGCGCAATGCTATCCGTTGCAGACACAGGCCAATGGCTGCCGCCCCGGTTCGCCGGCCAGCCAGAACCTTACGGGGACGCGCGTCGCGCAGGCGCCGGAGTGGAAGTTCAACCTGAGCGGGGACTATTCGCCGCGCCTGACCGACGGGCTGCGCGGCGTCGCGCAGTTCAACTGGCAGTATCAGAGCAGCATCTTCTACAGCCCGCGCGATCCGGAAACGTTCCAGCCGGCGTTCCATATCGTCAACCTGGGGCTCGGCGTGCGCGACGAGGATCGCCGTTGGGAAGTGGTGGCGTTCGTCAACAACGTCTTCGATCAGCAATATTTCGGGTCGCTAGTGAACACCGCGGGCAATTTCGGCAACAACATTGCCACCCAGGCGATCCTGCCGCGTGATTTCCAGCGTTATGGCGGCGTGCGCCTGGGTCTCAACTTCTAGAGGCTGCCCCAAGCACGTTTGACCGGAGATCGAGGATGACGGGACGAGCGACACGTTGGGCGCGCCGGGGCGGGATCGCGGCGGTTGTCGCGCTGGTGGCCGGGGTGGCGATCGCTGCCGCGCCGGCCGGCGTTCATCCCGACGTGGCGGGCGCGCAATCGCGCCCGCCGGTCGACGCGCCCGAACTCGCGCGGCTGGGCGATCATCCGGTGGGCGTGGCGCGCCAGACATTCGTGCAGCGCGCGTAGCTAGATCCGCTGTCGCCCGGCGCGCAGCCCGCCACGGTGGATCGTACCCTGCCGGTGCTGATCTGGTACCCCGCCGCGCGTGGCGGGCGCGGCATTGTCTATCATGCTGCGATGACCGGCGAGGACGGGCGCGACGTGCCGTTCGACCTGCCCGGCATTGCCGCCGCCGACGCCGCGCCGGCGGCCGGCCATTTCCCGCTCGTCATCCTGGCGCATGGCTATGGCAACGCACCCGAAGCGCTGGCGTGGCTGGGCGAAAATCTCGCCAGCAAGGGGTATGTCGTGGTTGCGCCCGCATTCCGCGATCCCGCGATCAGCATCCGCACCGCCGCCGCACGCGCCGGGCCGATCACCCGACGCCCGCTCGATATCGCCTTTGTCGCGCAGGAGGCGCAGCGCCGCGCGCGTGCCGGCACCGGACCGCTGTCGGTGGCGGATGCGGCGCGCACCGCGCTGATCGGCTATTCGATGGGCGGCTATGGCGTGCTGACCGTCGCCGGCGCGCCGCTGAACCCCGCGCTGGGGCCGGCGACGCGCGGCATCCTGACGCCCTATGCGGCGGGCGGTTCGCGGATCGGCGCGCTTGCCGTGCCTGATCTCAAGGCGGTGGTATCGATGTCCCCCGCCAGCCGCTTCGGCGATGCGCCCGCCTGGGCTGCGCCCGGGGTGGGCGGGATCGCCACGCCGACGCTCTATATTGTCGGCGATCATGACAAGACCGTCGGCTATCAGGCGGTCCGCGATCTGTTCGACGCGCAGCGCCGCGCCCCGCGCTATCTGCTGACGTTCAAGGAGGCGGGGCACAGCATCGCGCTGGCCGGCGCACCGGCATCGATGCGAGACAGCTTCTGGAACCTCGACTGGTTCGAGGACGCGGTGTGGCGCAAGGATCGGTTGCTGCCGATCGAGGCGCATTTCATCACCGCCTTCCTCGATCGCTACGTCAAGGGCGAGGCAGCGCGTGCACGTTATCTTGACGGGCTGGTGGTCGATGCGGATCAGGGCGCGTGGCCCGGCGCGCCGGTCGGCCGCGTCGCGGCCTATAGCTCCGGCACGCCGCCGGTGACGACCTGGCCCGGTTTCCAGCCGAGCCGCGCCACCGGCATGCGGTTCGAGGCCAAACCCGCTTCATGATCGAGAGCCTGGCATGACCGACCCGTCCTCTCCCGTGCTGATGACGCAGGCGATGCGCTGGTTCGGCCCCGCCGACCCGGTGGCGCTGCGCGACATCCGGCAGGCGGGCGCGACAGAGGTCGTCACCGCGCTGCATGAGCTGGCCAATGGCGTGGTGTGGCCGCTGGAGACGATCGTCGCGCGGCGCCGGATGGTGCAGGCGGCGGGGCTCGACTGGCGGGTGGTGGAAAGCCTGCCGGTGCATGAGGAGATCAAGCGCGCCGGCCCCGACGGGCCGGGGTGGGATGCGCTGATCGAAGCCTATGCTGACAGCCTGCGGCATCTGGGCGAGGCCGGCATTCGGGTCGTCACCTACAATTTCATGCCGCTGCTCGACTGGACGCGCACCGATCTGGCATGGGCGCTGCCCGACGGCGCGTTGGCGCTGCGGTTCGAACTGGCGGCGGTCGCGGCGTTCGACCTGTGGATCCTGCGCCGCGCCGGGGCGGAGGGCGATTATACGCCCGCCACGCTGGCGGCGGCGGAGCGGCATTTCGCGGCGCTGGATGAAGATGCGCGGCTGCGGCTGGAGCGGACGATCATCGCCGGTCTGCCGGGGAGCGAGGAAAGCTTCACCGCTGCCCAGTTCGGGGCGGCGATCGACGGCTACGCGGGGGTCGACGCGGCGCGGCTGCGCGCGCACCATATCGCCTTTCTGCGGGCGGTGTGTCCGGTGGCGGAGGCGGCCGGGGTGCAGCTGGTCGTCCATCCGGACGATCCGCCCTTTCCGATCTTCGGCCTGCCGCGGGTCGTCAGCACCGAGGCGGACGTGGCGGCGCTGTTCGCGGCGGTGCCCAGCCGCGCCAACGGCCTGTGCCTGTGCACCGGATCGTTCGGGGTGCGTGCCGACAATGATCTGCCCGGTATGGTCGAGCGACTGGGCGAGCGGATCGGTTTCCTGCATCTCCGATCGGTCCAGCGCGAGCCGGGCGGCGCCTTTCATGAGGCGGCGCATCTCGCCGGCGACGCCAACATGGCGGCGGTGGTGAGCGCGGTGCATCGGGTGCAGCAGCGCGAAGGGCGCTCGATCCCGATGCGGCCCGACCACGGGCACCAGATGCTCGACGATCTGAACAAGCGCACCAATCCGGGCTATTCGCTGCTCGGGCGGATGCGTGGACTGGCGGAACTGCGCGGGCTGGAGGCGGGCATCGCCTTCGCCGCGAAGGGATAAATAGGACGGGGGGCGGAGCCGATGGGACGAGCGTGGGTGACCGGCATCACGATCGGGCTGGCGCTTGCCGCCGCCCCGCTGGGCGCGCAACAGACGGACGCTCCTCCGGTCCCATCCGGGCGCGGCACTCCGCCGGTGGAGCGATCGACGACCCAACCCCGGCCCGCGACGGTGCTGGTGGCGGGCGACCTGCGCGACGGCATCGACCTGTCGGGACCATGGCATTATTCGATCGATCCCTTCCGCTCGGGCATCGCGGGGTTTCACGGCGAGGCGCCCGATCCGGGGCAGCAGCGCTGGCGTGAGGTGGATGTCCGCGCGGCAATGGCACGCGACAGCCGCACGCTGTACGAATTCGATCTGGCGCGTTCGCCGCTCGTGTCGCTGCCCTCGTCCTGGCTGACGCATGCGGCCGAGTTGCGCCACTATCAGGGGCTGATGTGGTATCAGCGCGATTTCGCCGCCCCGGCGGTGCGGCGCGGCCGCTATTTCCTGCGCTTCGGCGCCGCCAATTACAGTACGATCGTCTATCTCAATGGGCAGGAAGTTGGCCGGCACGAGGGCGGGTTCACGCCCTTTGCCTTCGACGTCACCCGCCTGTTGCGCGACGGCAGCAACCAGATCACGGTCGGCGTCGACGCGCAGGCTACCGATGCCACCGTACCGCCGCCGGTCACCGATTGGGAGAACTACGGTGGCATCACCCGTGCGGTGCGGCTGGTGGCGACGCCCGATACCTATGTCGACGACGCCTGGATACGGCTGACGCGCGACGGGCGGCTCGCCGCCGACGTCCATCTCGACGGGCCGCAGGCGGCGAACAGCGCAGTGCGGTTGCGCATCGCCGGACTGGGGATCGATCGCGCCGGGCAGACCGATGCGGCGGGCAACTGGCGCGTGACGATGGCCGCGCCGCGCGCGTTGCAGCGCTGGTCGCCCGAGCGGCCGCGGCTCTATGACGTCGCGGTTACCGCGGGGGAGGACCAGTGGCGTGACCGGATCGGGTTCCGCACCATCGCGGTGCGCGGTGCCGATATCCTGCTCAACGGCAAGCCGATCTATCTGCGTGGCATTTCGATGCACGAAGAGGAACTGGGCGCCGATCCCACCCGCGCGATGACCCCCGCCGCCAGCCGCGCCTTGCTGGCGGAGATCAAGGACGGGTTGCACGGCAATTTCGTGCGGCTGGCGCATTATCCGCATAGCGACGTGACGGTGCGGCTCGCCGACGAACTGGGGCTGATCGTGTGGAGCGAGATCCCGGTCTATTGGCGGGTCGCCTGGTCGAACCCGGACACGCTGGCGCGGGCGCGGGCGATGCTGGCGGAGAACATCCTGCGCGATCGCAACCGCGCCTCGATCGCGATCTGGAGCGTCGCCAACGAAACCCCCGTCACCGAGGCGCGCAACGCCTTTCTGCGCACGCTGGTGGCGGATGCGCGAGCGCTGGACGATACGCGGCTGGTGAGCGCGGCGCTGCTGGTGGAGCGTGAGCCCACTGCCGACCACCCGATCATGACGATGGCCGATCCGCTCGCCGGCGCGCTCGATCTGGTCGCGATCAATACCTATAACGGCTGGTATACCCCCGATCGACTGGGTGATCTGGCGCGCAGCGAATGGCGTGTGCCGGCGGATAAGCCGCTGATCTTCTCCGAATTCGGTGCGGATGCGCGGGCGGGCTTCCACGATCCGGCGAACACGCAGAAGTTTTCCGAGGAATATCAGGCCGATTATTATCGGGCGACGCTCGATATGGCGGGGCGCATCCCCACTCTGCGCGGCATGTCGCCGTGGATCCTCAAGGATTTCCGTTCGCCACGGCGCCAGAATCCGGATTTCCAGCAAGGCTGGAACCGCAAGGGCCTGATCTCGGAGACCGGGCAGCACAAGATGGCGTTCGACGTGCTCGCCAACTGGTATGCGGCCAGGGCGGCGGCGAAGTAACGGGCATCCGCCGCGCCCGTTACGTCCAGCGCCGTTCGAACCGCTGCCCCAGTCCGGTCAGCAGTTCATACTGGCTCATCCCGCTGGCGGCGGCGGCGCGAGGTAGGTCGGGATCGAACGTCACCCAATCGCCCTCCGCGATGTCGATCCCGTCGACGTCGAGCGCGACGAGATCCATCGAGACACGCCCGATGACCGGCACCGCTTGCCCCCCGGCGCTGGCGGTGCCGCGATCGGAAAAGCCACGCCAATAGCCGTCGGCATAGCCGAGGTTGACGATCGCCACCGTCGTGTCGCGCGGCGCGCGCCAGGTGGCGTTATAACCGACCGGCTCGCCCGCGCGCACGACGCGGCGTTGCAGCACTTCCGCCGCGATCGTCACCACCGGGCGGACGATCCCGCGTAAGGCGGGGCAGGGCACGCCGCCATACAGCGCCAGCCCCGGGCGTGTCAGGTCGAAGGCATAGTCCGGCCCCAGCGCGATACCGGCGGAGTTGGCGAGGCTCATCCGCCGGGCGCCGGTGCGTCCGTGTAGCGCCGCGAAGCGCCCATGCTGCAGCGCGTTCAGCGGCGCCGCCGGTTCATCGGCGCAGGCGAGGTGGCTGGCGAGCGTATCGATCGCCAGCCCGTCGAGCAGCCCGGCGGCAATGTCGTCCGCCGCCACCCCCAGCCGGTTCATCCCGGTGTCGACCATCACGTCGCACGCCGCGCCGCCCGCGACCGCACGCCAGCGCGCCACCTGCGCGGCGGTGTTCAGCATCGGTCGCACCTCGGGCAACCCGATCAGCCGGACATCCGCCTCGCGCACACCGTGCAGCACGGTGACCCGCGCACCCAGGCCCGCCACCACCGCCGCCTCCGCCCAGGTCGCGACATAAAGATCGCGGCATCCCGCCGCGATCAGCCGCGTCACCACCTCGCGCGCGCCCAGGCCATAGCCGTTGGCTTTCACCGCCGCGCCGCACGCCGCGGCGCCGCTCATCGTCGCCAATGCCCGCCAGTTCGCGGTCAGCGCATCGGTCGACAGGTGCAGGCGGTTGGGCAGCGAATACATGCGGGTGGCGGTAGCGCGGGACGCACCGTCATGCCACGGTGGTATGATGCTGCTCTTCCCGCAGCCCGAACAGCGTGACCACCAGCGCCATCGCGACCACCGCCCATGTATACCATAATCCGGCATAGGGATCGCCGGTGCGGGCGACGATATACTGGCTGATGAAGGGCAGGAAACCGCCGAAATAGCCGGTGCCGAGATGATAGGGGATCGACAGCGAACTGTAGCGGATCGCCGGCGGGAACATCTCGCTCAGCAACGCCGCGACCGGACCGTAGGTGATCCCCGACAATAATGACATCGCCAGGATCGCGATCAGGATCAGCGCGATATTGCCCGCCGCCGGACGGATCGGGGTCAGATCGTAGCCCGCCGCCGTCAGCGCGCGATCGAGCGCCTCGCCCCCGACCGGCGCGACCGGGCGGTCGCCGATCGACATCGCCAGCGAGGGCGCCTTCTGCACGGTGTAGGGAACCCCCTTCTTCGACAGGGCGTCGAGCAGCTTGCCGCACCGCGTCGCCTGCACCTTGTCGAACGGGCTATACTGGCATCTGTCGCCATAGACGACCACCGCCTGTTGCGCGGCGGCACGCGCCAGGCCGGGATTGGCCGCCGAGCCCATCAGCCAGAAAATCGGGAACAGCAGGATCAGCGTCAGGATATAGCCGACGACGATCGGCGTCTTGCGCCCGATCCGGTCGCTGACATGGCCGAACAGCACGAACCAGAACACCCCCGCCGCCACACCCACGCCGGTGATGATCTGCGCGGTCGTTTCCTCCACCCGCATCGTCGTTTGCAGGAACGACAGCACGGTGAACATCGCGGTGTACCAGATCACCGTCAGCCCCGCCGCGATCCCGAACAGCGCGACGATCATGCGGCGCAGATTGCCGGGATAGGTGAAGCTTTCCTTGATCGGATTGGCGACGCGCTCGCCCGCCGCGCGCATTTTCTGGAACACCGGACTTTCGGACAGCTTGAGCCGCATCCACAGCGAGATGGCGAGCAGCACGATCGAGAACAGGAACGGGATCCGCCAGCCCCACGCGCTCCATGTCGCCGCGGGCAGCGCCGCCTTGACGATCAGGATCACCGCAAGGCTGAGCAGGAAGCCGCCGACCACCCCCGCCTGGATGAAGCTGGTGTAGAAACCGGCACGCCGCCGTGGCGAATGTTCGGCGACATAGATCGCCGCGCCGCCATATTCGCCGCCCAGCGCCAGCCCCTGCGCGACGCGCAGCAGCAGGACGATCGCCGGCGCGGCGAAGCCGATCGCGCTCGCCTCCGGCGTCAGCCCCACTCCTGCGGTGGCGATGCCCATCAGCGTGATCGTGACAAGGAAGGTATATTTGCGGCCGAGCCGATCACCCAAATAGCCGAACATCACCGCGCCGAGCGGGCGGAAGCCGAAGCCGACCGCGAATCCCGCCCAGGCGAGCAGCGTCTGCACCGTCTCGTTTCCCGCCGGAAAGAAGGCGCGCCCGATAATGCCCGACGCGGCGAGCGTGCCGTAGATGAAGAAGTCGTACCATTCGAACACGGTGCCCAACGCGGAAGCGCTGATGACCAGACGGATGTCGGCGCCGCTGGGTGTGTGATCGCTGATGTCGGTCGCTGTCGCCATGGTGCGGCTGTTCCCCCGTCCCCCGCGCCCGTCGTTCGTTCGCGTCATCGCCGGTTTACCCGTGCCGTGCGTGTGGGCAAGATGGCGCGATGCGCATCCTGGTTCTGTACGGATCCTATCGATCTGATCGCCTCGGCATCCGCCTTGCCCGTTTCCTCGTCGATCGGCTTGGCGCGATGGGGAACGACGCCGCGCTGATCGACGCCAAGGCGGTCGGTCTGCCGTTCCTCGATCGCATGTATAAAGAGCATGACGAGGGCGCCGCGCCCGTGGCGATGGAGGCGCTGGCGCAACGGATTCGCGAGGCCGATGCCTTTGTCTTCGTCACCGGCGAATATAATTGGGGGCCGCAGCCGGGGCTGAAGAACCTGACCGATCATTTTCTGGAAGAATGGTTCTGGCGCCCCGCCGCGATCGCCAGCTATTCCGCCGGGCGGCTGGCGGGCGCACGGGCCAGTTCGATCTGGCATGCGATCCTGCCCGAGATGGGCATGCCGGTGATCCCGAGCACGCTCGCGGTCGGCCCGATCGCTGCGACCCTTGATGCCGATGCGCAGCCGACCGGCGAGGCCGGCGCTTCGCTGGAGCGCCAGTTCACCCGCTTCGCGAAAGATCTGTTGTGGTGGGCCGCGGCGGCGGGTGCGCAGCGTGAACGCGCGACACCACCCTATTGATGAGACGCGCCCGCTGGGGCATCGCGGGGCGCGACAAGGGAGGGACGGGATGCGCACATTCGACATCGTCATCGTGGGGGCCGGACATGCCGGGGCACAGGCGGCGATCGCGCTGCGCCAGCGCAAGTTCGAGGGCACGATCGCGCTGATCGGCGACGAGCCCGACCTGCCCTATGAGCGCCCCCCGCTGTCGAAGGAATATCTGTCGCAGGACAAGCCGTTCGAGCGCATCCTGCTGCGCCCCGCGACCTTCTGGGCCGAAAAGCAGGTGGAGATCATTTCCTCGACACGCATCGTCACGGTCGATGCCGCGGCGCACCGGGTGACCAGCGCGACGGGCGAGATGATCGGCTATGGCACGCTGATCTGGGCGACCGGCGGCAGCCCGCGCCGGCTGACCTGCGCCGGGCATGATCTGGCGGGGGTGCATGCGGTGCGCACCCGCGCGGATGTCGACCGGCTGATGGGCGAATTGCCGGCGACGACGCGGGTGGTGGTGATCGGCGGCGGCTATATCGGGCTCGAGGCGGCGGCGGTGCTGACGAAGCTGGGCAAGCAGGTGACGCTGCTCGAGGCGCTGCCGCGCGTGCTGGCGCGGGTCGCGGGCGAGCCGCTGTCGCGCTTCTACGAAGCCGAACATCGTGCGCATGGTGTCGACGTGCGACTGGAAACGCAGGTCGAGTGCATCGTCGGCGAGGGCGGGCGCGTCACCGGCGTGCGGCTGGCGGATGGCGAGGTCGTGCCGGGCGAGATGGTAATCGTCGGCATCGGCATCATCCCTGCGGTCGAGCCGCTGCTCGCGGCCGGCGCGACCGGTGGGAACGGCGTCGCGGTCGACGCGCTGTGCCACACCTCATTGCCCGACGTGTTCGCGATCGGCGATTGCGCGCTGCATGAAAGCGCCTTCGCCGCCGGCGCGTCGATCCGGCTCGAATCGGTGCAGAACGCCAACGATCAGGCGGCGACCGTGGCGAAGGCGCTGACCGGGGTGGAAGAGCCCTATGCGGCGGTGCCGTGGTTCTGGTCGAACCAATATGACCTCAAGTTGCAGACCGTCGGGCTGTCGACCGGGCATGATCGGGCGGTATTGCGCGGTGACCTGGCGACGCGCAGCTTTTCGCTGGTGTATCTGAAGGACGGGCGGGTGATCGCGCTCGACTGCGTCAACGCCACGAAGGACTATGTGCAGGGGCGCGCGCTGGTGGCGGGCGGCGCGACGATCGCGCCGGAGCGGCTGGCGGATGCGGCGGTGCCGCTGAAGGAGATGGCGGCCTGAGCTGGATCAGGCCCAGCGCGCTTCCGCCTGCATCGCGACCGGGCCGCCCTCGCGCGCGGTCCACAGGGGAAGCGCGTTGTCGGTCATCTCCCCCGCATGCAGCGCCATCGCTTCGCCGTCGAACAGCGTCGATATGCTGCGAAAGGTGAAAAGATCGGGCGGCCGCCCGCTCACCTTTGCGGCAAGGTGATACAGCAAGGTCGCCTGCATCGGGCCATGCACCACCAGCCCGCGATACCCCTCCACCTCGACGGCATAGCGACGGTCGTAATGAATGCGGTGGCCGTTGAACGTCAGCGCTGAATAGCGGAACAGCAGCACATCGTCGGGCACCAGCGCGATCGACGTCGTGCCATGCGGCGCGGCGGGGCCGGGCGGCGGCGGGGAGGCGTCGTCCGCGCGATACACCAGGGTCTGACGGTCCTCGATTACGGTCGCGCCATCGCGACGATAATCATGATCGACGGTGACGAAGTACAGTTCGCCGGTGCGCCCCTGTTTGCGGACGATGTCCGCCACGCGCGAGCGCCGCTCCACCGTGTCGCCGATGCATAGATCGCCGTGAAAGCGGATATCGCTGCCTGCCCACATCCGTCGCGGCAGCGGCAGGCGCGGCAGGAAGTCCCCGGTGGCCGGATGCCCGTCGCGCCCCAGCAGCGCCGCCGGCGCGGCGGGCTGCGCCAGGCAGAAATGGATCAGGCGCGGCGCGATGCGGCCCGATGCCGGGGGCGCGATCCCCAGCGTGGCGCCGAACCGCTCGACCAGCGCGGCGGTGACCGTGTCGGTGGCGCGCTCCTCGCGGCCGATCGCATCGCGCGGCGATTCCATCAATAGCTCCGTGGCAGGCCCAGCACATGCTCCCCGATATAGCTCAGGATCATGTTCGTGCTGATCGGTGCAACCTGATACAGTCGCGTCTCGCGGAATTTGCGCTCCACGTCATATTCCTCCGCGAAGCCGAACCCGCCATGCGTTTGCACCGCCGCCTCGGCCGCCGCCCAGCTCGCCTCGGCGGCGAGCAGCTTGGCGATATTGGCCTGTTCGCCACATGGTTCGCCCGCTTCGAAACGCCGCGCCGCATCCTGCACCATCAGCTCGGCGGCGCGCATCTGGGCATAGGCGCGCGCGATCGGGAATTGCACCCCCTGGTTCTGCCCGATCGGGCGACCGAACAGGACCCGTTCGCCGGCATAATCGCGCGCGCGGGCGATGAACCATTTCGCATCGCCGATACATTCCGCCGCGATCAGGATCCGCTCCGCATTCATCCCCGACAGGATATAGCGAAAGCCCTTGCCCTCTTCGCCGATCAGGTTGGCGGCGGGCACCTCGACATGATCGAAGAACACTTCGGTGGTCGAATGATTCATCATCGTGCGGATCGGGCGGATCGTCAGCCCGCCCGCCGCCAGCGCGGCCTTCATGTCCAGCAGGAAGATCGACAGGCCGTCGATGCCGCGCGCCACCTGGTCACGCGGCGTGGTGCGCGCCAGCAGCAGCATCAGGTCCGAATGTTCGGCGCGGCTGGTCCAGATCTTCTGGCCGTTGACGATATAGCGGTCGCCCGAGCGGGTCGCGGTGGTGCGCAGCGCGCCGGTATCGGTGCCGCTGGTCGGCTCGGTAACGCCGAACGCCTGCAGGCGCAGCGCGCCGCTGGCGATGCGGGGCAGATAGGCCTGCTTCTGCGCGTCACTGCCGTGCCGCAGCAGCGCGCCCATAATGTACATCTGCGCATGACAGGCGGAGCCGTTGCAGCCGGCGCGCTGCACCTCCTCCAGGATCGCGGCGGCGCCGGCGAGCGGCAGGCCCGAGCCGCCATATTCCTCCGGGATCAGCGCGGCGAGATATCCCGCCTCGCCCAGTGCGCTGACGAAGGCGGTGGGATAGGCCATGTCGCGGTCGAGCGCGCGCCAATATTCGCCGGGAAAGGCCGCGCACAGCCGCGCGACGCCGTCGCGGATCTCCGGGAAATCGGTCGCTTGCAGGCTGTCCGCCATGGCCTCTCCTCGTCCTGCCCCGGGTGTCGCCGCTGCATCGCCGCTTGTCCAGCCGCGCGGCGGACGATTGCGCTTGGCCGGCGGGCGACCTATCGTGGCAACACACTTGAGAGGAAGTACGACAAATCATGATCATAAGGTCGCTGCCCCGTCTGTCTGCGGGGATTGCCCTGATCGCCCTGACCGCCCCGGCGATGTCGCAAACCGCACCGGCGCCGGCCGCATCGACGGCCACGGGCCCGCGGTACGGCAGCTTCGGCGTCGACCTGTCGGCGCGCGATACGGCGGTGAAGCCGGGTGACGATTTCTGGACCTACGCCAATGGCACCTGGAACAAGTCGACCGCGATCGCTGCCGATCGACAGTCGGCCGGACCGGCGGTCGTGCTGAGCGACGAAGCCGAATTGCAGGTGCGCCGGATTTTGGAGGATGCCACCGCGCAGCCCGCCAGCATCGGCCCGGCCGCGGCGCAGATCGGCGCGCTATATGCCGGTTTCATGGATCAGGCCGCGATCGAGCGGGCCGGCGTCGCCCCGCTGAAGCCCTATTTCGCGACGATCGATGCCGCGACCGATCGCGCCAAGCTGCAGACACTGTTCGCGACGGTCGGCTACGCAGCGCCGGTCGAGGTCGGCCAGCTTCCCGATCCGTCCAATCCGGCACGCTACACCGTCGCCTGGAACCAGGGCTCGCTCGGCATGCCGGGGCGCGATTACTATCTGCTGACGGGCGCGAAATACGACGCCTATCGCGCCGCCTATCGCCGCTATGTGGAGCAGGTGCTGTCGCTGGCCGGCCTGTCCGATGCGGCGGCGCGCGCCGATCGCATCGTCGCGCTCGAAACCGCGATGGCGAAGGTGCAATGGTCGCCGGTGCAGGAGCGTGACCTGGCCGCGATGCTGAAGCCGATGACGGTCGCACAGCGCAAGGCACTCGCCCCCGAATTCGACTTCGTCGGCATGGAGCGCACGGCCGGCTATGCCGATCAGCCGGTGGTGATCATGGGCACCAGCACCGCGCTGACCGCGCTGGGCAAGATTTTCGCCACGACGCCGGTATCGACATGGCAGGACTGGATGAAGTTCCGCTTCGCCTCGTCGCAGGCGGCGGTGCTGCCCAAGGCGTTCGACGATGCCAACTTCGCCTTCTACGGCAAGACGCTGCGCGATCAGCCGGAGCAGCGTGCGCGCTGGAAGCGCGGCGTTGCGCTGGTCAACGGTGCGATGGGCGAGGCGGTCGGCGAGGTATATGTCCGGCGTTTCTATCCGCCCGAGAGTGAGGCCAAGATGGCCGAGCTGATCGGCAATCTGAGCGCCGCCTATCGCGAGCGGATCGCCGGCAATAGCTGGATGGATGCGGCCACCAAGCAGGCCGCGCTGGCGAAGCTGGCGGCGTTCGAGCCCCGCACCGGCCATCCCGCGACCTATATCAGCTATGCCACGCTGAAGGTGGTGCCGGGCGATCCCATCGGCAACAATATGCGCGCCGATGCCTTCGAGCATCAGCTTGATCTCAGCCGCTTCCCCAAGCCGGTCGATCGCACGCTGTGGAACATGACGCCGCAGACGGTGAACGCCTATTACAACCCGCTCGCCAACCAGATCACGTTCCCGGCCGCGATCCTGCAGCCGCCGTTCTTCGATCCAAAGGCGGACGCGGCGGTCAATTACGGCGCGATCGGTGCGGTGATCGGGCATGAGATGGGGCATGGCTTCGACGACCAGGGCAGCCAGTTCGACGCCAGTGGCACGTTCCGCAACTGGTGGACCCCGGCGACCCGCACCGCCTTCACCGAGCGGACGAAGCTGCTGGTCAATCAATACGACCAATATGAGCCGCTGCCGGGCACGAAGATCAAGGGCGCGCTGACGCTGGGCGAGAATATCGGCGACCTCGGCGGGATCGAGGCGGCCTATGCGGCATATCAGAAATATCAGGCCGTCCATGGCAAGGCGCCGGTGATCGGCGGGCTGACCGGGGACCAGCGCTTCTTCCTCGCTTTTGCACAGGCGTGGCGCAGCAAGCAGCGCGATGGCGCGTTGCGCTCGGCGCTGCTGACCGATCCGCACTCGCCCGCTTATTATCGGGTCAATGGCATCGTGCGGAATGTCGACGCCTGGTACGATGCGTTCGGCGTAAAGCCGGGCGACAAGCTGTACCTGGCGCCGAAGGACCGCGTGAAGATCTGGTAAGCGCGAAGGGGCGGGCGGCGACACGAATCGCCGCCCGCGCCATGGCCGCCGTCGCGGATGTCGTCTCCGGGCCGCGCCACCTTGTTCTGACGTGATTTGGACCGTAGGGCCGGTGTGCCGCGGCTGCCGGACCGGCAGGGCGCGTCACCCCGAACATGCGCGCGATGCCCGACGACGATTTCCTGCCCGACTTCGATACCGACCCGACGATCGACCCGCCGCGCGCCGCGCCCCGGCTGACGTGGCTGGCGGATCGTGGCGCGGTGCTGGCGCTCGGTTGCGTCGCCGGGTTCATGGTCGGGCTCGCCTATCGGCCCGCCCCCGCGCCGCCGCCGCGGGCAGCGCCGTTTGCCGGCCCGTCGGCCCCGGCGGCATCGCCGATCGCCCCCACGGCCGTCCCGGCGGCGTCGGAAGCGACCCCCGATCCGCGCGCGGTGGCGCGGGTCCGCGCCGCGAACGGAACGTTCCGTATCGGCGTGTTCGGCGACAGTTTCGGCAATGGCGTGTGGGACGCCCTCTATCACCAACTGCCACGATCGCGGGGCTATGACGTGCTGCGCTTCAGCAAGGAGGCGACCGGCTTCACCCGCTATCGCCAGCTCGACATCGAGGAACGTGCCAAGGCACAACTGGCGGCGCAGCCGATCGACGCGGCGGTGATCAGCTTCGGCGCGAACGACAATCAGCCGTTGTTCGCGGAGGGGCATCTGCACCCGCTGATGAGCGCAGGTTGGCAACGGATCGTCGGGGCGCGGATCGCGCAATTCGTCGCGACGGTGCGATCGACCGGCGCGATCGTCTATTGGATCGGCTTGCCGGTGATGCGCGATCCCGTGATGGATGCGCAGATGCAGGCGATGGATGGCTTTTACGAGCAGCAGATGGCGCGGCTGGGCGTGACCTTCGTCGATTCGCGGCCGATGTCGCTCGATCCGGCCGGGCGTTACTCCGCCTATCTGCCCGATGCCGCCGGCGTACCGCGTCTGATGCGCACCGGCGATGGGGTTCACATGATCGGCGTGGGATATCAGCGGCTGACCGCCGGCACGGCCGAGCGGATCGCGCGCTATGCCGGGCGGGTGCGAGCCGCCGCCGGGGTGCCCACCCCCGGCCCGACACCGGCATCGCCCGCGCGGGAGGGGCGCTGATGCCGATGCTGTTGATCGCCACCGCACTTCAGGCGGCGACCGCCTCCTGCGCGGGCGGGCTGTGCGATGCGGAGCGGTTGCGCCCGTTCCTGACGCGATTGCGGCAGGCGCGTGATGCCGACCGGCCGGTCCGTATCCTGCAGATCGGCGACAGCCATACCGCGGGGGACCAGATCACCGGCAGCTGGCGCACGCTGCTGCAGGCGCGCTTCGGCGGGGGCGGGCGCGGCGTGTTGCCGCCCGGGCGCCCGTATGCCGGCTATCTGACCCGTGGCATCACCGCGGCGCAAAGCGATGGCTGGCGCGTCACCGGTATCTTCGGCGCCGCCTATGCCGGGGCGGGGGCGCCCGCGATCGGCATATCGGGCTATAGCCTGACCAGTACCCGCGCGGGCGCGACGATCTCGCTCACCGCCGATCCGGCTCAGGCCTTCGACCGTTTCACCGTCTGCGCGCTGACCGGGCGCGGCGCGGGCCAGTTGACGCTGATCGCCGGACCGCAGCGGATCGACTGGTCGCTCGACGCGCCCGTTGCGGGCAGCGATTGCCGGCGGATCGAGACGCCCGGCACCACCACCAGCGCGGCGGTGATCGCGACCGGCAATCCCGTGACGATCACGTCCTGGGCGACCGAGCGTGCGCGCGGCGGGGGTGTCGTGCTGTCGAACCTGGGCACGGTTGGCGCGCAGTTGATCCACACCGCGCGCGCCGATGATCGCGTTGTCGCACGTGAACTGGCGGAATATCGCCCCGACCTGATCGTGATCGCCTTCGGCACCAACGAGGCGTTCCGCCCGTCTTTCTCCGCCGCGGGTTTCGATGCGGACCTGTCGGCGCAATTGCGGCGCTGGCGGCGATTGGCGGGGGCCGATGTGCCGATGCTGGTGCTCGGCGCGCCCGATTCGGCCACCAGATTGCCGGCGCTGCAGCGCGGTGAGGCGGGCGACAGCGCCGCCTGTGCGGGCGATCCGGCATGGCGGCCGACCGCCGCGCTGGCGGCGGTGCAGGACATTCAGCGCCGGCGCGCGCATCAATATGGTGTGGCTTATTGGGATTGGGGGGAGCGCATGGGCGGGCGCTGCACCACGATCGAGTGGACGCGCGGCGCGGCGCCCGCGATGCGCGGCGATCATGTCCATTTCACCAAAAGCGGCGGCGCCGCGATCGCAGCCTTGATTCAGCAGGATATTGACGCCGCGCTGCGGCCCGCGCGGCCCTAAATGCTGTTTCCGACGCTGAGCTTCGGGCTCTTCTTCCTGATCGTCTATGCAATCGTCTGGGCGATCGATGCCGCTAACGAGTGGCGCAAGATCACACTGTTGCTCGCCAGCTGGTTCTTCTACGGCGCATGGGATGCGCGGTTCGTGGCGTTGCTGTTCGTCTCGGCGGTGGCGAACTGGGGCATCGCGCGCGCGCTGATGGCGGCCGGATCGGATCGCGCGCGGCGCATGCTGCTCGCGCTGGGCGTCGTCGCCAATCTCGGGGTGCTGACCTATTTCAAATATGCCGGCTTCTTCTTCGAGCAACTGACGGTTCTGGTTCATCGCCTCGGTTTCGCGCGTGATCTGCCGTTGATGCAGGTCGTGCTGCCGGTCGGCGTGTCCTTCTTCACCTTTCAGGCGATCTCGTATCTGGTCGACGTCCATCAGCGTCGGGTGCGGCCCGCGCCGTTGCTCGATCTGATGCTGTTGATGTCGTTCTTCCCGCATCTGGTCGCGGGGCCGATCGTGCGGGCGTCCGACCTGCTGCCGCAATTCCGCGATCGCCCGCGCCTGTCACGCGGGGCGGCGGCGGCGGCGCTGCTGCTGATCGTATGGGGCTTGTTCAAGAAGGTGGTGATCGCCTCGGAACTCGCCTCGGCGCTGGTCGATCCCGCCTTCTTCGATCCGGCGAGCCATTCGGCGTTCGATTTGCTGTTCGGCGCCTATGGCTATGCGGTGCAGATCTATTGCGACTTCTCGGCATATTCCGACATGGCGATCGGGATCGCCGCGCTGCTCGGCTACACCTTCCCGCGCAATTTCGACCAGCCATATCGGGCCACGTCGTTGCAGGATTTCTGGCGCCGCTGGCATATCAGCCTGTCGAGCTGGCTGCGCGACTATCTCTATATCCCGCTGGGGGGCAGCCGGCGTGGCGCGGCGCGCACCTACCTGCATCTTTTCATCACGATGCTGCTCGGCGGCCTCTGGCACGGGGCGAGCTGGAACTTCGTCATCTGGGGCGCGCTGCACGGCGGCTGGCTGGGGATCGAGCGATTCGCGCGGCGGATGCGGCCGGCGAACTGGCCCGCGCCACCCGCTTGGCTGGGACTGCTCATCACCTTTCATATCGTCGTGCTCGGCTGGATCTTCTTCCGCGCGCAGGGGCTCGATGCCGCCTTCGCCTATCTGGGTGCGATGGCGCACAACGGCTGGCAGAATCATCTGGTGACGCCCTTGTCGCTGGCGCTGATCGTGATCGGGCTGGCAATGCATGCGATGCCAGCGCGCTTGCTGGACGGGGCGGCGATGCGCGTGCGGCGCTGGCCTGCGCCGCTGGCCGGCACGGCGCTGGCGGCGGTGATCCTGCTGATCGATGCGATGCGACCCGACGGGATCGCTCCGTTCATCTATTACCAGTTCTGACGGAGGCGTGACGATGACGGTCGGGGCGGAACAGGGCGAAATCGCGGCGGTCGGCTCGCCGGTGCTGGTGCCGCATGCCGCGATCGACGAGCGTCACCCGCGGCGCTGGACGAGCGCGACGATCGTGGTGGCGGCGGCCTTGCTGGCGCTGTTCAACGCGCCGGCGATCGGCGCCTGGTTCGACGATCTGCCCCCGCGGGGCGCGACCGAACCGCTGCGCGCGCCGATCGCGCGCTGGGCCACGATGACCGCAGGCCGCTCACTGGACGCGCCGCGCGCCTGGCTGCGCGCGCGGTGGAAGGCGGCGCAGGCGGCGCGGTTCGGCAATGAGCGACCGGGCGAGCGCGGCGAATCCTGACGCCCCGCCCCCGTCTGTCAGCGATAGAAGGTGTGGTCCGCGATCTGCGCGAGACGCGTGCGGGTCGGCATATCGACCCCGCCGGAATGGAAGAATAGCGCCCCGGGGACGATATCCTTGCCATCGCCCTTCAGCGTCGCGACCGCGATATCGGTCGCCATCGCCCAGCGATCGTCGCTGCGCGAGGGATGATAGGCGTCGACGTCAAAGAATTGCCCCGGCTGCTTCACCACGCCGCATACCGAATCGGCGAAGCGGCCGTCCTTCAGCCGGGTGCGGATCACCTGCGCGACGGCGACCTGCCCGACCCGCGGCTGATTGCCAGCCTCGTGTACGATCACCTTGGCCATGCATTCGATATCGCGCGGCGAGGGCGCGTCGTCGTCCGGCGTCGTGGCGGTGATGGATGTCGTGGCGGAGGGGGAGGAATAGACCGCGGGCCGTGCCGTGGCGGTCGTCATCTGATCGGGGGTGGCGGGCGTCGCGATCGGCGCCGGCTCGATCATCGTCGAGGGAATCCACTCGTTCGGCAATGCCGCGACCGCGGCATGGGTGGTGCCGGCGGCCAGTGCCAGCAGTAACGAACGGGAGACCATCGTCGACCGACGAAATTTCATTCTTCAACATCACTTGTGCGCAGGGTCAGCCCCGTCCGGTCATCGATGCCGACGGGATGTCGGCGACCGGCTGGCATCTCCCACGTCTCGCCGTCGCGCGCGGGATCGATCCGGACGGATCATCGGGCGCGGGACAGGCTGCAATTCGGAAACAGCGGCGGCCTGTGCGGCAAACCGCCGCGCGAGTCAAAGCCGCCTGCGGCCAACCGTTACGCAGGCGAGCCGAACTTGCCCCATAAAAAAGGGGGCGCCGGCTGGCGCCCCCGCTGACGAGCCGAAAGGCCGTCCGTCAGAATTTCATCGTGGCACCGGCGTAGAAGTAGCGGCCGGTATTCGGGAAGATCGCGCTCACGGCGGCATCGAGATTGCCGGTGCCCGTCAGGCCCAGCGGCGGCAGCTGGTCGTTCACATTGTCGACACCGACGTAGAAGCGGAAAGCGTCGTTCGCACGGATGCCAACCTGGATGTCGTGAATGAAAACATCCGGGTAATAGATGAACGGATTGCGATCAGCGTCGGTTGGCGCACGGCCCTGTTCGGTATTCTGAACGTTCCACGCGCTGATCGTCTGCTTGCCGATATACTGGCTTGTCAGCGCGATATCGAACGGGCCGGCGGACATGTTCGCCGACAGCAGCCCGCGCCATTCCGGATCGCCGAGCGTGCTCTTGATTCGGGTGTAGCGGCTTGGATCCGAGAAGAAGGTGAATTGATTGCGCGTCGCCAGCCAGCTGACCACCGCACGCACGTTCAGCTTGATGTCGGCCGAGAAATCATGCGCGTAATTCAGCGCGGCATCGATACCGCTGGTTTGCAGCTTGGCGTAGTTGAACGGATTGTTGACGAAGCCATTGCCGACGATCCCGACGTTGAAGTCCGGGAACCCGGCGAAGCGCCGCCCCTGCTGACCGGCGAAGGTGAAATCGGCGATATTGTTGGTTCCGTCGCGACGACGATTGACCAGTGCGCAGAACGCATTGTCGATGCTGACCGGATCTTCGTAGCAGCGGTTGACCAGCTGCTGCGGGGAGATCGTGTTGATCGCGTTGTTGATACGGATATTGTAATAATCCACCGTCAGCGACACGCCGGGCAGGAAGCGTGGTTGCAGTACCGCGCCGACGGTGAAGCTGTTGCTGACTTCCGGCGTCAGGTTCGGGTTGCCGCCGTTGGTGCCGAGGATGCCCGAGGTGGGGGCGTTGGTCCACGGACGTACCGACCCGTCGGGCAGCGTGATCGTGGTCGGGATACCGGCGGCGGCGCAGTTGCGGGCGCGGTTCGGCTCCGAGTTGATCACGTCCTGGCTGCACGGATCGACGAAATTGTTGGCGAACGTCTGGCTGGTGCCGGCATACAGATCAGCGAGGTTCGGCGTGCGGACCGAGCGTGCGTAGGTCACGCGGAGACGCAGATCGCGCACGGGGGACCAGATGCCGCCCGCCGTCCATGTCGTCACCGACTTCGGCAGGAAGTTGTATTTCGACAGGCGCCCGGATCCTTCGAGCGTCAGCTCGTGGATGAAGGGCAGGTCCGCCAGCAACGGCACGCGAAGCTCGCCGAACGCCTCCACCACGCTGACGGCGCGCGGATCGCTGATCTGGATCGCATTGAGGAAGGTGTTCGACTGACCCGGCGCATATTCCCCGCGGGTGAACGGATCATAGGCCGAGTAATAATCCTCGCGGCGATATTCGACGCCGAACGCGGTCTGGATCGGTCCGCCCGGCAGACGAAGGAAGCCCGAACTGTCGCCGCTGACGGAATAGAGCGCGTTGACTTGCTCGGCCCATTGCTGGCGGCTTGACGTGTAGAGGACGTAATTGACGGCATCCGGTGTGGTGCGCGGCGCACCCTCGCCAAACAGGTTGAGCGGGCGGCAGGCGGGATCGTCGTTCGTGGTACTGGCATCGGCGTTGACGCCGCAGACGATCTGGCCGTTGCTCAGCACGGCATTGGTCGCGCGATTGAACTTCTGGACGTCGACGTTACCGCCGGTTTGATAGAAGGTTTCCGTCCGGCCGTAGTTGAAATAGGCATCATAACGCCAGTTGCCGGTGTCCGCGAGATCGCCCCGCGCGCCGACGACGATACGATAGGTGTCGCGCTTGTGATCCTCCGCACGTGTGCCGATGTCGTTATTGAAGCGGAAGAACGAGAAGCTGGTCGCACCCGGCGCCAGGATCGTGGACAGCGTGGAGCGCGCCTGCGCCGACAGAAAGGGGTTCGCGGTCGAGAAGGTTGGCAGCAACCGGCCGTTGACGAAGGTCGGCTGGGTCGAGGTCTGATTGGCGGTGATATGAACGTATTTCGCCTCGATATAGGGGCGGAAGGCCTCCGAGACGTCATAATGCGCCAGGAAATTGAAGTTCGCGCGCTCCAGCCCCGGCAGCAGCATCGCGCCCTCCACGCCCGACGCCGTCTGGCCACCGAAGACGCCGCCGCCGACGGAGCGATTGTCGATCGTCGGGATGTCGCGCACCAGCGAACCGTCCGTCTGGAAGACGTAGTTGTTGCTGAGCAGGCCGCCGGTCGGCGAGGTTTGCCCCGTGCAGATCGCGGAACGCCTTGCACCGTTGGTGGCCGTGGCGGCCGGGCAGGCCGTGATCACCGCGCCGCCCAATGAGATGATGCCGAAGGTCGACCCCGGGAAAGCATTGAAAAAGGAGCGATCGGGAACGCCGTCGCCCGCCGGGGGCTCGTTGCGCGCGGTGCCGTCGGGGTTGACGAAGGTCGTCCGCTGCGTCTGGTAGAAACCCGGTACGCCGGTGTAAGCGCCGGTCTGCTCGTTGCGATCACTGAACAGCAGCTGTTCGGACTTGGCATATTCGGCGGAGAAGGTGACGTTGCCGCGCCCTTCGCTGAAATTCTTTCCGTAGATGCCGCTCACCAGATACGAGCCGCGGTCGCCACGCGACGACACACCACCCTGCGCGCGTGCCGACAGGCCGTCGTAATCCTGCTTCAGGACAAAGTTGACGACGCCGGAGACCGCGTCCGAACCGTATACGCCCGAATTGCCGCCGGTGACGACATCGACCCGCTCGATCAGATCGTTGGGGATCGAGTTCGTGTCGATCTGGAAACTGCCCGGCGCACCCGACACATGCCGACGGCCGTTGACCAGCACCAGCGTGCGATCCGTACCCAGGCCGCGAAGGTCGAGCGAGCTGATGCCCGCCGTTCCGATATTCTGGGTGGAGTTCGCCTGGCTCTGCGTCGAGCGCAGCGCGGGGAGACGGTTCAGCGTATCGCCTAGCGACACCTGGCCGACGTTATTGAGCTGCGTCGCCGAAAAAGAGGTGACCGGGATCGAGGTATCGAGATTGGGGCGCGAAATGCGCGATCCGGTGACGACGATTGCCTCGCCGCTGGTCGATTGCGTTTCGGCATCAGCGATCGCCTGATCGGTGGGATCGACCGGATTGCCGGCCTGTCCCTCCGCCGGCAACGTCTGCGCCAGCGCGGCGCCGGAGATAAGCAAGCAGGCAGCCAGGGCGGTGGCGCCCAGCAGGTGATTGACCCTCATTTTGACCCTCTCTGAACCAGACGAGCACGAATGCTCATTCATCGAAGAGAAAGGTTTCGCGGGTGGTCATGCAACTGAAACATGAAGCCAAAGTGTTAATTGTATAAACGTGTTGCAAACCTGATACAGTGCCTGCAACAAACGGAAATATTTCAGAAGCTGTGCGGCCGGCGAAGCCATGTCACCAATGGCTGCCACAGCCGCTCGCGCGCGTGGCTGCCCACGATCATGCCGACATGTCCGACGCCGACATCGTGGCGATCCGGCAGGCCGATCGCGGTGGCCGCGGGCACGATCCGGTCGGTGAGCGAGACGAATTCGGTCGCCGCGCAGCGCATCGCCTGCGGGGCCACCGTGCGCCCGCCCACCTGCCACCGGCCATTGCCCGGCGCATCGTCGGCGAGCAGCCGGAACAGGTCCGCCCCGGCGGCATAGGTCAGCGGCGCGCCCTGGTTGGCCCAGTCCTCCAGCGCCACGAAATTCGCGGCGGCGAGGTCGTCAGCGGTGGCGAACTGTTCGTATTTGGCGACCGTCCGGGCGGGGTCGAGCGTCCAGAAGGCGGTTTGCAATACCTCCATCGGCACGACCCCCAGCGTGCGACAGCCGGGCTCCACCTCGCGCCACAGCCGCGCCATCGCGTCGCGCGCCGGATCGCCATAGCCGGCGAAGCGCCACGGCGCCGCGATCGTCGCGACGCCCGCGACGCGATCTTCCAGCAGCGCCGCCGCCGCGACCGCCAGCGTGCCGCCGAGGCAATAGCCCACCAGCAACGGCGGTCGGTCGCAGCGTGCCAGCAGCGGCAGCAACCGATCGGTGACATGCGCGGCGAGATCGAGGCGCGTGTCCTGTGGCCGGGGGTGGCCCCAATCGACCAGCCAGGCGTGAAAGCCCGCGGCCACGACATGCTCGATCAGGGAACGCCCGGGCGAGAGATCGAGCACGAATGGCGGATTGATCAGCGAGGGGATGAACACCACCGGCGGCCCGTCGCCGCCGTGGTCGCGCAAGCGCGCCGCGCCCTTGCGGCGACGCGCCGGCTTCATCGTCCGACGCGGGCGGGGTGCTTCCTGATACCGGCGCAGCCCCGCCAATGCCGCAGCGCGGCGCTCCGGCGATGCTGCGGTTTCGCCGCGCAACATATCGATAAACAGCGGCAGCGGACGGGGGCCGTGTTGCGGCGCGGAATTTTGTGCGATACCGCTGGTAGAAACGGTCATGGGGAGCTCGCGCGATGAAAAAGCAGCCAAGCGCCGACGGCGCGGTGGTGATCAAGAAATACGCCAATCGCCGTCTCTATAACACCGAAAGCTCCTCTTACATCACGCTGGAACATCTTGCCGCGATGACGCGCGAAGGACGCGAGTTCCGCGTGGTCGACGCGAAGACCGACGAGGATATCACCCACAACGTGCTGACGCAGATCATCATGGAGGAGGAAAGCCGCGGGCAGACGATGCTCCCGGTGAATTTCCTGCGCCAGTTGATCGCGCTCTACGGCGATTCGATGCAGGCGATGGTTCCGGGCTATCTGGATGCGTCGATGGACAGTTTTCGTCGCAACCAGGCGCAGTTCAAGACTGCGGTGGAGGGAGCGTTCGCCGGGTCGCCGTTCGCCGAACTGGCCAAGCACAATATGGCGATGTTCGAGGCGGCGGCGAATGCGTTCAAGCCCGGGCACGGCGCCCCCGGATCCCCGGCATCCGCGTCTGCGTCGGCGCCGGGCACCAAGGACAGCGAGATCGCGGCGCTGAAGGCCGAGCTGGCGACATTGCGCGAAAAGGTGGACAAGCTGGGCGAATAGAACGCCGCCGATCATCGGAGCGGGCGCGCCGAAGCCACGCCCGCTCCATGTCCCTTAGCGTGGCTTGACGAATTTCAGCGTCATGCGATCGCTCTCGCCGATCGCGGCATACGTGGCGCGATCCTGGTCCTTCAGCGCGAAGGTCGGCGGCAGCGTCCACACGCCTTTGGGGTGATCGTGGGTATCCTTCGCGTTGGCGTTGATCGGCGCGCTGCCCGCCAGCCGGAAGCCAGCCGCCTCGGCGAGCCGGCGAACGGTCGACTCCTTCAAATAGCCACTGTCCTTTTCCTTCGCGACATCGGCGCTCTCCGGCAGGCGATGATCGACCACGCCCAGCACGCCACCCGGCTTCAGCATCGTGAACCACGCCGCGAACGTTCGCGCCGCGACCTGATCGCCCGCCATCGTCAGATTGTGGACGTTACGGAACGTCAGCACCACATCCTGGCTGTTCGCTGGCACGTCGCTTTTCCCGGTGGCGGGGTCGATCGTCGCGACCGTGCCGGTCAGCTTCTTCGTCGCCAGCATCGTGCGTGTCGCGTCGGCGGCCTTACCCGAGGAGGGGACGAGCGCGGTATAGCTGCCGCCCGCCGCCGGCAGCCGCGCGAGGATCATGCTGTACCAGCCGCCTCCGGGCGAGAATTCCACCACTTTCGATGCGGGCGTGATGCCGAAGAAGGCGAGCGTCTCGGCGGGATGACGGTAACGGTCGCGCGCACGATCCGCCGCCGGGCGATCGGGCGCGGCGATCGCCTTCGCGATCGCGGCCCGGGCGGTGGGCGCGGCTCGCTGCGCGGCGACCGATTGGACGATACCGCCCGCCCCGGCCAGCGCGATGGCGGTGATGATCGGGGCGAACACGGGCAAACGGCGGTGCGGCATCGATGACTCTCCCGGATGATGGTTATGCGAGGCTGGCGAAGGCGGGAGCGGGGCGCAAGCCCTGCCGGTTCTACTCGGCCGGCCGGTCATCGCCGGGCAGCGCCGGTCGACGTCGCGCCGACCCGCCGTTCCGGCCCCGTCGCCGCGTCAGTAGAATGCCCGCAGCGTCAGGGTCCGCTGGGTCCCGTCGCACAGCGTCAGCGCGACGCGGCGGCCCGCCGTGCCGGTCGGCCATTGCCCAGCGGGGGTCGCGAGTGAGGCGCGCGTCACCGGGGCGCCATCGACCGCGCAGATCGTCTCGCCCGTCTTCCACCCCGCCGCCGCGGCCGGGCTGTTGCGCATGACGTGCAGCACGCGCAGGCGATCGGCGGCGAAGGCGAGCAGCAAGCCGCTGGTGGAGCGCTCGACCGCCGCCGCGCCGGTTTCGCTGAGCAGCATATGTCCGGCGCCAGGGTCGAGCAGCACGCGATAGCGTTGCAGGAAGCCCGATCCGATCCGACCCGCCACCCCGATCGTATCGGAGAAGCCGCCCGCAGGCTCGATCCGCACCTCCACATCGCGCGCCACCGGGTTGCCCAACGCGACGCGCGGCACGATCGTCAGCCCGGTTTCGACCGCGCCCGCAAGGCCGTAGGAGATCGTGCTGGTCGCGGGCGGCCCCAGCGTCGTCCGCGCCCAGGACGCGGCGCCGAGCGTCACTGCCGCGCCATCGCCGGTATCGACGATGACCGGCTTCAGTGCCACGCCGCCGATCGTCAGCGCACTCATATACAATTGACGATCCGGCGCGATAACCAGCGGGGCGGTGGCGCCGGCGAAGGGGATGCGGCCGCTGCGCAGCAGGCGGAACCGGCGGGTGCGATAATCGATGTCGAGCGCATAGGCGGCGGTCAGATCGCGCCCCACCAGCATGTCGACGGTCGCTTCCCCCGCCAGGCCCGCGCGGGTCGCGGCGGCGGGCAGGTCGGCGACGATCACGGTGCCGCCGCGCCGCGTCAGCCCGCCGATCGTCAGCGTGGCCGTCTCCGCCCGCCCCACCGGCAGCGTTCCGCCGATCACGTCCGCCCGCCCCACCGCGTGGACGGGCAGGCGCTGTTCGGTGGCGTAGCGCTGCGCCAGCACCGACACGCTCACCCCCGTATCGAGGATCGCGGTGACGGTGCGCCCGTCGAGTGTCATCGTGAAGCGGATCTGGTTGCCCGGGGTCAGCTCGAACGGCACCCAGCGCGCTTCGCTGTCGGGCGCCAGCGTGGTCACGGGTGCGACCCCCGTCGCGGCGGCGGATGCCGCGACCGGGGTGGCGGCGGCGAGAAGCATCGGCAACAACACCCGACAACCCTTAGGGAATCGTGGCGGGCGCGTCACGTAGGGCGCGCGTCACATCAGCGCCGCGTCACGGGCGAGGGGGTGCCGCCCGCGATCCCACCGGGAGGAGGAAGCCGCGCTCGCCGGCCGCGCTGTTACAGGCACGCCTCCAGGAACGCCTGGTCGAAGCCGAACTGCTTCGCCTTGTCGATCGTATAGGGGCGCAGGCCCATCGAGCGATATTCGCCGATGATCTTGCCGTCCGCGCTTTCGTCGAGATATTCGAACTTGAACAACTCCTGGGTGACGATCACCGGCCCTTCCATCCCGATCACCTCGGTGATGTTGGTGACGCGCCGGCTGCCGTCGCGCAGGCGCTTCACCTGGATGATCATGTCGACCGAATCGGCGATCTGACGGCTGATCGCCTCCTTCGGCACCTTGATGTCCGACATCATCACCATGTTCTCCATACGCGCCAGCGCCTCGCGCGGGGAGTTGGAGTGGAGCGTACACATCGAACCATCGTGGCCGGTGTTCATCGCGGCGAGCATGTCGAAACACTCGGACCCGCGGATTTCGCCCAGGATGATACGATCCGGGCGCATACGCAGCGCGTTCTTCACCAGGTCGCGGATGCTGATCTCGCCCTGGCCCTCCAGGTTGGCGGGCCGCGTTTCCAGCGGGAGCCAGTGGGGCTGCTGCAGCCGCAATTCGGCCGCGTCCTCGATCGTCAGCACGCGCTCGCCCGGGTCGATCATCTTCGACAGCGCGTTGAGCATCGTCGTCTTGCCCGAACCCGTACCGCCCGAAATGACGACATTGAACCGGCTGGCGCCCGCGATCTTCAGCGCGGTCGCCATCTTGGGGCTCATGCTGCCGAACCCGGCCATCATGTCGAGCGTGATCGGCTTGGCGGAGAATTTACGGATCGAGATCGCGGTGCCGCGCAGGGAGAGCGGCGGCACGATCACGTTGACGCGGCTGCCATCCTTCAAACGCGCGTCGGCCAGCGGCGTGGTCTGGTCGACGCGGCGGCCGACCGAATTGCAGATGCGTTGCGCGATCTGGAACAGATGCTCCTCGTCGCGAAACTGGACGTTCGCCAGCTCCAGCTTGCCCTTGCGCTCGACATAGGTCTGGTCGGGGCCGTTGACCATGATGTCGGTCACCGCCGCATCGGCGAGCAGTTCCTCGAGTGGCCCCAGTCCCAGCAACTCGTCGACCAGCACCTTTTCCAGCGCGAACTGTTCGCGCCGGTTCAGCGTCAGTTTCAGCTCGGCCAGCACTTCGCCGATGATCGGGCGGAATTCCTCCGCCAGCTCATCCTTGCCCAGCGTCGCGGCGGCTTCCGGGTCGACGCGCTCCAGCAGGCGTGGCAGCACCTGCTCCTTGATCTTGTGAATCGACGCCTCGAACCCCTCGGTACGGCTCTGCCCGGCGTCGCCGCTCGCATTCTGGCGGTCGGCGAGCCGCTGCATCGCGTCGATCTGCGATTGTGGCGTGGTATTGGTGATGTCGATCGCGCCGCGATCGGGCGCGAGCGCCGTGGGGTCGAGCGGCGGGAATTGCTCGCCCGCGGGCGTGGCACCCGCCGGCAACGGTTCGGGGCGGGGCGTCGCGCCCGGTACGGGCCCGCCCTGCATCGGGCGTGCGACACCGAAGCCGCCGCCGCGAGCCGTGCCACCCGTCATGCCGCCATTGCGACGCCCAAAAGCGCTCATCGTACCAGTCCCCAAGTCTTCCACGACGGGGCTAGGGGCGAAGGGTTGATATTCCTCTAACCATCAATCGCGGCGCAATGCGGCGAGAAAGGCGTGTTGCCGCACGGGCGCGGGCAGGAACGCATCCCGCGCGGTGCCCTCGGCGGTCGCGACCCGTCGCGCGGCATCCCGCGCGAAGGCGGCGTCGCCCGGCTCGATCGTCGCGGCCGGGAAATGCCGGCGCAGCGCGCCGTCGCTTTCCCCGAAAGCAGCGTGGGCGATCCCCCGGCCGGTCGCGGCGAGCAGCAGCGGCCCCAGGCTGGTGGGTGCGATTGTCCAGCGGATCGTTTCCCCGCGGCCGCCGCGCCGGCGGGCGGCCGGCGTCATGCCGAGCGCGCCCGCCTCGGCATAGAAGCGGCTCGGTGCGGCATAGCCGGCGTCATAGATCGCGTCGGTGACGCGCGGCGCATCGTGCAGTGCCTGCGCGGCGCGCTCCCGCCGTAGCGCGCGTGCGAAGGCGGCGGGGGTGACCCCGGTGGCGCGCTTGAACAGCCGGTGGAAATGGTGCGGTGCATATCCCGCCGCCGCCGCCAGTTCGGCGAGTGGCACCGGCGCGTCGGCGTGCGCGATCATCGCGGTCGCCCGCGCCACCGCGGCACGATCGCGCGCCACCGCGTCGGGCAGGCAGCGGCGGCAGGCGCGATAACCGCCAGCGCGGGCCGCGGCCGGATCGGCGAAGATCGCGACATGATCGGGATGCGGGCGCCGCGCCGGGCAGCTCGGCCGGCAATAGATCTTCGTCGTGCGCACCGCGACGACGAACCGCCCGTCGAAGGCGCGGTCGCGCCGCTCGAACGCGGCCAGCGCCTCCTGCGTATCGATGGGCATGGCATCGGTCATCCCGATCCTGTACGCCGATCCGGTGGCGCACGCATCCCGTGACTTGCGCTCAAACCGGACGTGCGATCGCGGCGGGCAGGGGAGGGAGCGGATGGACGATCCGGTGCTGGTCGAGCGCGTGGCCGACGGGGTCGCGCTGGTGACGCTTCATCGTCCGGCGGCGATGAACGCCTTGTCGATCGCGATGCGCGCCCGTCTGGCCGAGGTGATGCGCGCCCTCGATCATGACGAGGCGATCCGCTGTGTCGTGTTGACCGGCGCGGGAGAGCGCGCCTTTACCGCCGGACTGGATCTGACGGAACTGGGCACGCAGCCCGGCGCGTTGAGCGCGGCCAATGCAGTGGGGCCGGAGGCGAATCCGGTGCGGGCGATCGAATCGTGCCGAAAGCCGGTGATCGGCGCGATCAATGGCGTCGCGATCACCGGCGGATTCGAGGTCGCGCTGGCATGCGACATCCTGATCGCGGCGGAGCATGCGCGCTTCGCCGACACGCATGCGCGGGTCGGGGTGATGCCCGGCTGGGGGCTCAGCCAGAAACTGTCGCGCTGGATCGGGCCGGCGCGTGCGAAGGAACTGTCCCTTTCCGGGAATTTTCTCGACGCCGCCACGGCGGAGCGCTGGGGGCTGGTCAATCGCGTCGTGCCGGCGGCGGCGCTGCGCGGGGCGGCGATCGCGCTTGCCAGCGATATCGCTTCCGCCGATCCGGCCTTCGTAGTGGCGTACAAGCGGCTGATCGACGACGGTTATGCCCTGCCGTTCGGCGAGGCGATGGCGCTGGAGCACGAACGCTCCACCGCCGCCAATGCGCAGGTCACCCCCGAATCGGTCGCGGCGCGGCGGGCGGCGGTCCAGTCGCGCGGTCGCGCCCAGCGCGGGGCGCCCCCGACGTGAGGCATAGGTGAAACCCCCGCGTCATTCCCGGCGTGCCGCTCCGGTTGCATCCGGGTTTCCCCTTTGCTACGCGCCCGGCATCCCTTGCGAGGTGCGTGCCATACGCGCCATCCGTTCGCATGGGCCGACACCCTTGGGTTTTCGAGGAAAGTGAATCGCGTGGAGAGCTCCAGCGGTAATCAGGGCAGCAGCATCCAGGCCAGCCTCGGCGGTCGTTATGCGAGTGCGCTGTTCGATCTGGCGGTGGAGGCGAAGGCCGTCGACCGTGTCG
Source organism: Sphingomonas sp. (assembly GCF_042091075.1). Classification (GTDB taxonomy): domain Bacteria; phylum Pseudomonadota; class Alphaproteobacteria; order Sphingomonadales; family Sphingomonadaceae; genus Sphingomonas. The sequence goes on from NZ_JBELIE010000014.1 coordinate 30,461, forward strand.
AGGAAAGTCTGTCCGCGGTGCGGCAGGCGCTGGCCGAATCGGCTGAGTTCCGCACGCTGACCACCTCACCGGTGATCGCGCGCGGCGAGGCGGTGAAGGCGGTGCTGGCCACCGCCGACGCGGTGGGAGTGGACGCCACGACGCGCAGCTTCCTCGGCGTGCTGGCGGAAAACCGCCGGCTGTCGCAGCTGCCGCAGGTGATCCGCGCCTTTCGCGTGCTCGCCGCGCGGCATCGCGGCGAAACCACCGCGGAGGTGACCAGCGCGCACCCGTTGACCCCGGACCAGATCGACGAGCTGAAGCAGCAACTGCGCCGCCGCGTCGGTCGCGACGTGTCGGTCGACCTGTCGGTCGATCCCGAGATCCTTGGCGGACTGGTCGTCCGCATCGGTTCCCAGATGATCGATTCGTCGATCCGCACCCGTTTGAATGCGCTTGCCAGCGCGATGAAAGGCTGACGTAATGGATATCCGCGCCGCAGAAATCTCCAAGGTCATCAAGGACCAGATCGCCAGTTTCGGCACCGAGGCCGAAGTCAGCGAAACCGGCCAGGTGCTGAGCGTCGGTGACGGTATCGCGCGCATCTACGGCCTCGACAATGTCCAGGCGGGCGAAATGGTCGAGTTCGCCAATGGCGTGCAGGGCATGGCGCTCAATCTCGAAGCCGACAATGTCGGCGTCGTGATCTTCGGCTCCGATGCGGAGATCAAGGAAGGCGATACCGTCAAGCGCACCGGCACGATCGTCGACGTGCCGGTCGGCCGGGGGCTGCTCGGCCGCGTGGTCGACGGCCTTGGCAATCCGATCGACGGCAAGGGCCCGATCGTCGCCGAGAAGCGCAGCCGCGTCGAGGTGAAGGCGCCAGGCATCATCCCGCGCAAGTCGGTGCACGAGCCGGTGCAGACCGGGTTAAAGGCGATCGACGCGCTGGTGCCGGTCGGCCGTGGCCAGCGCGAGCTGATCATCGGCGACCGCCAGACCGGCAAGACCGCGGTGGCGATCGATACCTTCATCAACCAGAAGGGCGTCAATCAGGGTTCGGACGAGAGCAAGAAGCTTTATTGCATCTATGTCGCGGTCGGCCAGAAGCGCTCGACCGTCGCGCAGATCGTCCGCCAGCTCGAAGAGAATGGCGCGATGGAATATTCGATCGTGGTCGCCGCGACCGCGTCGGAGCCGGCGCCGCTGCAGTTCCTCGCGCCCTATACCGGCTGCGCGATGGGCGAATATTTCCGCGACAACGGCATGCATGCCGTGATCGTCTATGACGATCTGTCGAAGCAGGCGGTCGCCTATCGCCAGATGTCGCTGCTGCTGCGCCGTCCGCCGGGCCGCGAAGCCTATCCGGGCGACGTCTTCTATCTGCACTCGCGCCTGCTGGAGCGCGCGGCGAAGATGAACGATGACAACGGCAACGGCTCGCTGACCGCGCTGCCGATCATCGAGACGCAGGCGGGCGACGTGTCGGCCTATATCCCGACCAACGTGATCTCGATCACCGACGGCCAGATCTTCCTCGAAACCGACCTGTTCTTCGCCGGCATCCGCCCCGCGATCAACGTCGGCCTGTCGGTCAGCCGCGTCGGCGGCGCCGCGCAGACCAAGGCGATGAAGAAGGTGTCGGGCTCGATCAAGCTGGAGCTGGCGCAGTACCGCGAGATGGCGGCGTTCGCGCAGTTCGGCTCGGACCTCGACGCCTCGACGCAGAAGCTGCTCAACCGCGGTGCGCGGCTGACCGAGCTGCTGAAGCAGCCGCAGTTCAACCCGATGCCGTTCGAGGAGCAGACGGTGTCGATCTTCGCCGGCACCAACGGCTATCTCGACGCGGTCCCGGTCAATGACGTGACCCGTTACGAGGCGGCGATGCTGGCGTTCATGCGCGACAAGCACAGCGACGTGCTGACCACGATCCGCGATACGCGCGATCTGGGCGACGAGGCGAAGGGCAAGCTGAAGGCCGCGCTCGACGCCTTTGCGAAGACGTTCGCATAAGGGCTGACTCACAGATGACCGTCATCCCGGCCAAGGCCGGGGTTCAGTCCGACGGTGGAAACCGCATCCCGGCCGCGGCCGGGATGACGGCAAGAGGATAGAATGGCGTCACTCAAGGCCCTCAAGATCCGCATCGGCTCGGTGAAGTCGACGCAGAAGATCACCAAGGCGATGAAGATGGTCGCCGCCGCGAAGCTGCGCCGCGCGCAGGAAGCGGCGGTCGCCGGCCGTCCCTATGCCGAGCGGCTGGAGGCGGTGGTCGCCAGCCTGTCGCGCAACGTCGGCGTCGGCGCGTCGCCGCTGATGGCGGGCACCGGCAAGGATCAGGTGCATCTGCTGGTGGTCGCCACCTCGGAGCGCGGCCTGGCGGGGGCGTTCAACACCAACATTGTCCGCGCCGCGCGCCGCAAGGCGGAGGAGCTGGAGGCCGCGGGCAAGACGGTGCGCTTCTATCTGGCGGGCAAGAAGGGGCGCGTGCTGCGTCGCTTCTACCCGCAGGGCATCGCCGCCGATCATGACCTGTCGGAAGTGAAGACCGTCGCGTTCGACGATGCCAAGGCGATCGCGGACGATCTGATCCGCCGTTACGCGGCGGGCGAGTTCGACGTCGCTCATCTGTTCTACGCCAAGTTCCAGTCGGCGCTGGTGCAGATCCCGACCGGGCAGCAGATCATCCCGGTCGCGATTCCCGAGCGTGCCGAGCCGAAGCTGGCCAATGCCGGCGATGCGTCGGTGGAATATGAACCGAGCGAGGAAGCGATCCTCGCCGATCTGCTGCCGCGCAACGTCGCGATCCAGATCTTCCGCGCGATGCTGGAAAATGCGGCGTCGGAGCAGGGCAGCCGCATGACCGCGATGGACAATGCGACGCGCAACGCGGGCGATATGATCAAGCGGCTCAGCATCCAGTATAACCGCGCGCGGCAGGCGGCGATCACGACCGAGCTGGTCGAGATCATCTCCGGCGCCGAGGCGCTGTAAACGATGTCCGTCGCCCCTGCGACAGCAGGGGCCCCATGTCTCTCCGTCTTGAGAGACGCCGAGTGTTGAAATAGACATAGGCCCCCGCCTTCGCAGGGGCGACGAAGAGGTAAGACAATGGCCACCGTCCTAGAGGATCGCCCGACCGTTTCGGGCAGCAACAATGTCGGCCGCATCAGCCAGGTGATCGGCGCGGTGGTCGACGTCCAGTTCGACAACAACCTGCCCGCGATCCTGTCCGCGCTGGAAACCGACAATAACGGTCAGCGGCTGGTGCTCGAAGTCGCGCAGCATCTGGGCGAGAATATCGTCCGCACGATCGCGATGGACTCGACCGAGGGGCTGACCCGCGGCCAGAACGTCACCGACACCGGCGTGCAAATCCAGATGCCGGTTGGCCCGGCGACGCTGGGGCGGATCATGAACGTCGTCGGCGAGCCGATCGACGAGCGCGGCCCGATCGCCACCGACGTGCGTGCCCCGATCCACGCGAAGGCGCCGGAATTCATCGAACAGTCGACCGAGGCCGCGATCCTCGTCACCGGCATCAAGGTGATCGATCTGCTCGCGCCTTATGCGAAGGGCGGCAAGATCGGCCTGTTCGGCGGCGCCGGCGTCGGCAAGACGGTGCTGATCCAGGAACTGATCAACAACATCGC
>NZ_JBELIE010000166.1:0-6987 GCF_042091075.1 Sphingomonas sp.
GCGGCGCCGGCGTCGGCAAGACGGTGCTGATCCAGGAACTGATCAACAACATCGCGAAGGGCCATGGCGGCACCTCGGTGTTCGCGGGCGTCGGCGAGCGTACCCGCGAGGGCAACGACCTGTATCACGAATTCCTCGACGCGGGCGTCATCGCCAAGGATGCCGAAGGACGCGCGATCAGCGAGGGGTCGAAGGTGGCATTGGTCTATGGCCAGATGAACGAGCCGCCGGGCGCGCGCGCGCGCGTCGCGCTGTCGGGCCTGACGATCGCGGAATATTTCCGCGACCAGGAAGGGCAGGACGTGCTGTTCTTCGTCGACAACATCTTCCGCTTCACGCAGGCGGGCGCGGAAGTGTCGGCGCTGCTGGGCCGTATTCCGTCGGCGGTGGGTTACCAGCCGACGCTGTCGACCGACATGGGTGCGCTGCAGGAGCGCATCACGTCGACCAACAAGGGCTCGATCACCTCGGTGCAGGCGGTGTACGTCCCCGCCGACGACTTGACCGATCCGGCGCCGGCGACCTCGTTCGCGCACCTTGATGCGACGACGGTGCTGAGCCGCGCGATTTCCGAGCTGGGTATCTATCCGGCGGTGGATCCGCTCGATTCGACCAGCCGCGTGCTGGAGCCGCGCGTCGTCGGCCAGGAGCATTATGAGACGGCGCGCGCCGTCCAGGCGATCCTGCAGAAGTACAAGGCGCTGCAGGACATCATCGCGATCCTGGGCATGGACGAACTGTCCGAGGAAGATAAGCTGACCGTGCAGCGCGCGCGCAAGATCCAGCGTTTCCTGTCGCAGCCGTTCCACGTCGCGGAAGTGTTCACCGGCATCTCGGGCAAGTTCGTCCAGATCGAGGATACGATCCGCAGCTTCAAGGCGGTGGTGAACGGTGAATATGATCACCTGCCGGAAAGCGCCTTCTACATGGTCGGCGGGATCGACGAGGCGGTCGCCAAGGCCGAGAAGATGGCGCAGGAGGCGTAAGCCTCGCGCGTTGACGCCCCTCCCCGGCCGGGGAGGGTAGGGGTGGGGGCCGTCGCCGACGGTCTCGCCGAACCCCGCCCCACCCGCTACCCCTACCGCGACGGGTCGGGGGCTTGAGGTAACGACATGCTGCATTTCGAACTCGTCACCCCGGAACGCCTCGTCCGCTCGGAGGAGGTCTTCATGGTGACCGTCCCCGGCACCGATGGCGATTTCGCGGTGCTGGAGGGCCATGCGCCCTTCATGTCGACGATCCGCGACGGCGAGGTGCTGGTGCAAAAGGCGCAGAACGGCGCACCCGAGCGGATCGCGATCCGTGGCGGCTTCGCCGAGGTGAATGCCAGGGGCCTGACGGTGCTGGCGGAACACGCCGACTGAGCCATCGCGGACGCTGGCCGTTCCGCCCCGCTATGGGGACCGCCAGCCTTCGCCGGCGCGTAACGCCGCAGGGGCGCGACGGTCGCGCCCCAATACCATTCCCGATATCGCCGCGTTGCGTCGCTACAGAAAACTGTACGGATCGACGTCGACCGCCACCCGCACCTTGGTGCTCCACTCCAGCCCGCCCAGCCAGTCGCGAATGACGTTCTGTACGTCGAGCGCGCGGCGCGCGTGGACGAGCAGGCGATAGCGATGCCGCCCGCGCAGCATCGCCAGCGGCGCCGGGGCCGGGCCATAGACCTCCATCCCCTCGACCCGCGGCGCACTGCGCCCGATCGCGCGGGCGATCTCCAGCGCAGCGGGCTGGTCCTCCGACGAAACGATGATCGCGGCATAGCGGCCGAACGGCGGCGCGCCGGCTTCCTGCCGCGCCTCGGTCTCGGCGGCATAAAAGGCTTCCGCATCCCCGGTGACGAGCGCGCGCATCACCTGCGCCTTGGGGCTGTGCGTCTGGATGAAGACGTGCCCCGGCTTTTCTCCGCGCCCGGCGCGGCCCGATACCTGACGGATCTGCTGAAAGGTGCGTTCCGCCGCGCGCAGGTCGCCGCCGTCGAGCCCCAGATCGGCGTCGATCACGCCGACCAGCGTAAGATTGGGGAAATGATAACCCTTGGTGACGAGCTGCGTGCCGACGACGATGTCGATCGCGCCGGCCTCCATACGACCGACGAACTCCGCCGCCTTCGCCGGAGACCAGATCGTGTCGGATGTCACGACCGTGACGCGCGCCTCGGGGAAAAGTACCGCGACCTCATCCGCGATCCGCTCGACACCCGGGCCACAGGCGACCAGCGAATCCTCGCTCTGGCATTCCGGGCATAGTCGCGGGACCGGCTCGATATGGCCGCAATGATGGCACGCCAGCCGCCGTGTCAGCCGATGCTCGACCATCCAGGCGGTGCAATTCGGGCATTGGAACCGGTGCCCGCACGTTCGGCACAGCGTCAGCGGGGCATAGCCACGCCGGTTCAGGAACAGCAGCGACTGTTCCTGTCTTTCAAGCGCCGCGCGCATCGCGTTCACCAGTCGCGGGCTGATCCAGCGCCCCCGTTCGGGTGGTTCCTCGATCAGGTCGATCGCTTCGATCGTCGGCAGCTCCGCCGCGCCGTAGCGCCCTGGCAGCTTCACTTCGGCATAATTGCCGAGCGCCACCTGATGCCGGGTTTCGATCGCGGGGGTGGCGGAGGCGAGGATCACCGGGCAGCGTTCGAACAGCCCGCGCATCACCGCGACGTCGCGCGCGTGATAATGGACCCCGTCCTCCTGCTTGAAACTCGTTTCATGCGCCTCGTCGACGACGATCAGTCCCAGCGTCGCGAAGGGCAGGAACAGCGCGGAACGCGCGCCGACGGTGACGCGCGCCTCGCCGCTGGCGATCGCGCGCCACGCGCGGCGGCGCTGCGTCGCGCGCAACCCGCTGTGCCAGGCGACCGGCTCGCAGCCGAAGCGATCGTGGAAACGCTTCAGGAACGGCTCGGTCAGCGCGATCTCGGGCAGCAGCACGAGCACCTGCCGGCCGGCCCGCAGCGCGGCGGCGACCGCCTCGAAATAGACTTCGGTCTTGCCCGATCCGGTGACGCCGTCGAGCAGCGTGGTGCGATACGCCGCCGCGTCGACATCGGCGACCAGCCGCGCCGCCGCCGCGCGCTGATCGGGTGATAGCCGGGGCGGCGCAAAGCCGGGATCGGGAAGGGGGAAGGGGCTGTCGACATCCACCTCCACGCCCTCGATCGCGCCGGCCTTGACCAGTCCACGGATCACCCCGTCGCTGACGTCGGCGATCGTCGCCAGCTCGCGGATCATGCCCTGGCGGTCGCCGATCCGCTCGAGCGCCTGGGCGCGCTGCGGAGTCAGCCGGTCGGGCACGAGGCCGGTGGCGCGATATTCGATCGCGGTGCGCGATCCCTCCAGCGCGGCACTCGACGACAGCGCCATGCGCACCACCGCGGCGGGCGGGGCGAGATAATAATCGGCGGTCCATTCGATCAGCCGGCGCAGCGCCGGGCGCAGTGGCGCCACGTCGGCCACGCCCAGCAGGTTGCGCAGGCGATTGTCGCCCACCTCCGCGTCGGAGGGCATCCGCTCCGGCTCCCACACCACCCCGACCAGCTGGCGCGGGCCCAGCGGCGCGACGACGATCGAACCCGGCTCGACCGTCATGCCATGCGGCACGCGATAGTCGAGCGGGCCCAGCGCCGAATTGAGGACGAGAACGCGCGCGCGGGAGGACATGCCCGCCCCATATGGGAGCAACGGACGGCGGGGGGAAGCCGGTGTCGTGCGTCGCGTTCAGGCGGCGCGGCGCGTCGGCGTCGCGCGGCGTTGCCCGACCCGCGCGCGCTTCGCCGCGTAGAGCATCGTGTCGGCGCGACGGGCGAAATCACGCAGCGAGTGGCACGTGTCGTCGAACGCGGCGATCCCGATCGAGCCGCCGCTCGTCATCGTCACGCCATCGACCGTCACGCTGAGGTGCAGCAGATCCTCGATCCTGTCGCGCACATGGTCGGCGGCGGCGATCAGCGCCGGGTCGGTGATGATCAGCGCGAATTCGTCGCCGCCGATCCGTGCGGCCAGGCAATCCCGCAACCAGGGCTGGCGAAGCGCGAGGCCGGTCATGCGCAGCACGTCGTCGCCGGCATCGTGGCCGAGCGTGTCGTTGATCGCCTTGAATCCGTCGAGATCGATCAGCGCCAGCAGCAGCGGCTCTCCCGAACGCCGTGCGCTGGCCATCGCTTCTTCCAGCCGCCGGTCGAACGCGGCGCGGTTCGCCAGCCCTGTCAGCGCGTCGGTATCGGCGGAGTGGCGCAGGCGCGACTCCAGTATGTGCTGGTCGGTGATGTCGCTGAACACGCCGAGCACGCCGACCACCCGCCCGTCGACGATTTCCGGCTCGCCCATCGATCGCACCCGGCGAATCGCGCCATCGACGGTGACGAAATCGCATTCGAGATCGAACGGCTGCTGCTGTTCGATGGCTTGCGTCAGGGCAATGCTCAGCCGGCGGCGCGATTCCGGTGGATAGAAGCGCATGGCGGTCTGCACGTCGGGATGTTCGCCGACCGGCAGGCCGTGGATGCGAAAGACGTTGTCGGACCAATGCGGCATGTCGCCGGGTACGGGCAGCCACCATGATCCGATCGCGGCGATCCGCTCCGCCTGACGGAAGATGCGGTCCTGTCGCTCGCGGGCCGCCAGCATCTCTTCGCGCTGAACGACCAGATCGGTGGCGCGCAGCGTGGTGCGCCGCGCCTCCAGCAGCGCTTCCGCCAATGCGGCGAGATGGCCGAGCGCGACGATCCCGGCGTCGCTCTGGCGGCGCGGCATGGTGTCGATCACGCATAGGGTGCCGATCGCGTGTCGCTGCCCGTTCTGATCAGTCGCGTGCAACGGCGCGCCGGCGTAGAAGCGCATGCCCTCGGCCACCAGCGGCGAGCCGCCGAATCGTGGGTCGGTGGCGGTATCGTGGAGCACGCACACACGATCACCGCGAATCACCTGATCGCAAAAGGCGATGTCGCGCCGGATCTCACGCGGGGAGGGCGCGCTCGCCGCCTTCACCCACAGCCGGTCCTTGTCGACCAGATTGAGCATCGCCAGCGGGCATTCGAGCATTTGCGCCGCGAGCGCGACCAGCGCATCGAATTCCTTCTCGGGCTCGCTGTCGAGCAGCGCCAACGCATGCAATGTCGCCAGCCGCGCGCGTTCGGAATCGTCGGGCTGACCGGCGGTTGTAAGAATGCGATCCATGGCGGTTCCTTGCGGCAGGCAAGGTTAATTTTGCTTTGCGCATGTCGGCGGATGCGGCGACAAGCGAGCGTGATGACATCGGGTGAGCTGGCACTCCCGACCCTGTGGTCGATCCATCTGGCGCGTGACCGGCGCCGGTCGGAACATACCGTGCGCGCCTATCGCGCGACCGCGGAGCGGCTGCTGCTGTTTCTGGCGCGACACTGGGGCGGGCCGGTTGACCGTGCCGCGCTGGCGCGGATCGATGCCGCCGACCTGCGCGCCTATCTGGCGTTCCGGCGCGCGGCGGGGTTGCAGAACGCCTCCGCCGCGCGCGAGCTGTCGGCGGTGCGCGGATTTCTCGGCTGGGCCGCGGGGGATGGGGCCACGCCCCGGTTGCGGGGGCCGCGCGTCAAGAAAGGGCTGCCGCGCCCAATCGCTCCGGCCGAGGTGGTGGCGCTGGCGGAACAGGTGGCGGAAGATAGCGACGAACCGTGGGTGGCGGCCCGCGACTGGGCGGTGCTGCTGCTGCTGTACGGGGCGGGGCTGCGGATCGGCGAGGCGCTGACGCTGACGGGTGCGATCCTGCCGCTGGGCGAGACGATCGCCGTCACCGGCAAGCGGGCGAAGACGCGGGTGGTGCCACTGCTCCCCGCGATCCGTGATGCGATCGAACGCTATGTCGCGCTGATGCCATGGCCGATAGCGCGCGAGGCGATCCTGTTTCGCGGGGTGAAGGGCGGTGCCCTGTCGGCCGATGTGGTGCGCGCTCGGGTAAGGGCGGCGCGCACGCGGCTGGGCCTGTCCGATCGCACCACGCCACATGCGTTGCGGCACAGCTTCGCGACCCACCTGCTGGGGCGCGGCGCGGACCTGCGCGCGCTGCAGGAGCTGCTGGGCCATGCCAGCCTGAGTTCGACCCAAATCTATACCGCGGTGGACGCGGCGCACCTGCTGGACGTCTATCGCAACGCCCATCCGCGCGCCTGACGCGCGCTATCCGCGCGGCTTCCACGTCACGACGCGCCAGGCATAATAGGCCAGCGCCACCACCGTCAGCGCGATGCCGACCGGGCCGACATAGCGGTCCAGTTCCGCAAAACGGGTGCCGAGGAAATAGCCCGCACCGGCCAGCACGCTGTTCCAGATCGCGCTGCCCAGAAACGTCATCACCAGGAACCGCCCGAGCGGCATCGCCGCCATCCCCGCCGGCAGCGAAATCAGGGTGCGGAACGTCGGCATGAAGCGAAAGACGAAGATCACCCAGCCGCCGTGGTGATGGAAGAAACTGCGCACGCGGCAGACATCGTCCCAGTCCATCGTCAGCCAGCGGCCGTGGCGCTCGACGAACGGCTGGAAGCGTTCATACCCCAGCCGCCGGCCGATTTCATACCAGAAGACATTGCCCGCGGTGGTGCCGGCGGTGCCCCACAGGATCAGCGGCAGAATCTCCATCTGCTCGCGCGCGACCGCGATCCCCCCCAGCCCCATGATCACTTCCGACGGGATCGGCGGGATGATGTTTTCCAGCGCCATCAGCAGGAAGATGCCGAAATAGCCGCCCCAGACGATCCAGTTGACGATGAAGTCGGTCATGGGGCTGGACGTGTCATCATGCGGGCGGGCAACGTGCGCGTCGGCACGCCGTTCCCCCGGGCCACGGTCATCGGATCGGCGCCGTCAGCCCCGTGCCGCCAGCCGGCGATCGATCGCGTCCCAGATCAGCCCGGCGACATCGGTGCCGTCAAAACGCTCGATCGCGACGATCCCGGTCGGGCTGGTGACGTTGATCTCGGTCAGCCATTCGCCGCCGATCACGTCGATCCCGACGAAG
>NZ_JBELIE010000015.1:0-33993 GCF_042091075.1 Sphingomonas sp.
CGGCGCCGCTGGCGGCGCTCACGTCCGCGCGTGCCCGCTCGATCGCATCCCCGTCACCGAAGCCGTTGAGCATCACCTGCGCCCCCTCCCCGGCCAGCGCGCGGGCGATCGACAACCCGATGCCCGATGTCGATCCCGTCACGATCGCACTCTTTCCCTTCAGGAACATGCTGCTCGTCTCCCTCTGTCGTCCGAAATCGCCATCGACCACGCGCCCGCCGGTTGCAACCCGCGCCCCATCGCGCGCATTCATGCCGGGACAGCAACGATCGAACCTGGGGGAAGGCGCCATGCGGCTCGACGATTATGATCCGGACATCAATGTCGGCGAGGCGCGCGGGGGCGGCGGCCTGGGCGGTGGCGGTGGCGGGGGCGGCTTGCTGCTGGGACTGCTGCCGCTGATCGGCAGCCGCTTCGGTTGCGGGGGGATCGTCGTGGTCCTGATCCTGCTCGCGGTCTTCGGCGGGCTCGGCAATCTCGGTTCGCTGCTCGGCGGCGGATCGGCGCCGACGACCCAGATCGGTCAGTCCGCCGGTGCCGGTGCCGGCGGCCGCGAGGATACCAAAGCGATATGCGAGGCAAGCCCGGCGCGGCGCACCACCTGTCAGGCGTTCAGCAGCGCGCAGAAGACGTGGGAGCAGCTTTTCGCGCGATCGAACGAGCGCTTCGCGCCGCCCGCGCTGCGCTTCTTCAGCGGTTCCGGCACCTCGGGCTGCGGCGCGGCGATGTCGGCGATGGGGCCGTTCTATTGTCCGACCGATCAGGGGATCTACCTCGACACCGAATTTTTCGACGAGTTGCAGAACCGGTTCAAGGCACCCGGTGATTTCGCGCAATATTATGTCGTCGCCCATGAATTCGGTCATCACATACAGAATCTGCTCGGCACGTCGTCGCAGGTGCAGCAGGCACAGGCGCGGGCCAGCCGCGCGGAAGGCAATGCGCTGTCGGTAAAGCTCGAGCTGCAGGCGGATTGCTATGCCGGCGTATGGGCGGCGGCCAACCGCGATCGTCTCGATCCCGGCGACGTCGAGGAAGGAATGCGCGCCGCCCAGGCGATCGGCGACGACACGCTGCAACGCGAAGCGCAAGGGCGCGTGGTGCCCGACAGCTTCACGCACGGCACCTCGGCGCAGCGGCAGGAATGGCTACGGCGCGGCATGCAGAGCGGCGATCCCGCAGCCTGCGACACCTTCTCCGGCGCGGTGTGATCCGCGCCGCCATTCGGGCGGCCCCTCGAAGCGCGCACGAAAAAGGGCCCGGGTGTCACCACCCGGGCCCTTTCCGATCACGCGGGGATCACCACAACACCCGCGTTCACCGCACTCCGGTCAGTACGTACCGGAGAAGCTGCGATTGAGGTTCGTCCCGCCGGTGGCCGAGCCCGTGTCATTACCCGACGTCGCGCCCGAGGCCGACGTGCCGGTGGACGCGCCGGTGCTGCGATCACGATCGTTACCGGTACGATCGCCATAGCCGAACATCGCCTGGCTGTTCTCTTCATTGCGCCAATGCTGCTTGGCCTCGTCGGCGGTCTTGGACAACGTCACCTTCTTGTCCTCGACGCTCTTGATCCAGCTCGACGGAATCGAATGGTGCTGGCCGCCGGCATCCGGATCGTTCTTGGTCAGCAGGATACGGTCGCCGCGTACCTTGTCGACGGTGCCGACATGGCTGCCGTCCGAACCGAGTACCTCGGCATGCTCCTGCACCTTGTTCAGCGAATCGCGCTGGGTCTGGCGATTGCTGCGCCAGGACGAGAATTCATTCTCGAACTTCGAGCGGTTTTCCTGCCGGTATTCGTGATAGTCGCGATCGAGCGCCGCGATCTGGCCCGAGCGCCAGGAGTGATAGTCGCCGTCGCTGTGCGACCCGCCCTGCTGGTTGTAATAACGATCGTCGTAGCGGCTATCCATCTCGCGACGGCGTTCGGCATCCTCGTCGCCGAACCACGAGCGCACCTCGTCACCGGCACGTGCCAGGAAGCCCCGGTCGTCATAGTCGTAGCCCTGCGGCTGACGGCCATAGGATTGGCCGCGATCACGGTGCTGGTCGCGATCGCCGCGCTGCCGCGCATTGTCGTCGTCCCAGTGGCGGCGTGCGCCGACATCCTCGAAGCGACGACCGTCGGAGGCGTAGCTGCCGTGATATTCGTCACCACGTGCATAGTTCGACTGGTTCGATGCGCCATACGAGCCCTGCCGCCCGTACTGGCCATAACGATCGTCGCCGCCACGGCCGTAGGCGCCGTAACGATCGCCCGTCTCTTCGCGACGGCCATAACCGCGACCGCCATCGCGATCGTCGCGTCCATAGTCCGACTGGCCATAGCTGTCGCGGCCGTAACCGCCGCGATCCCGGCTGCCATAAGCGTCGCGTGCGTAGCCGCCACGATCATCGTCGCGGTCGCGATCGAAACGTCCGGCGCTCTCATAGTCACGCGCGCTGGAGTAGCTGTAGGAACGACCCGATCCGTAATCGCGCCCGTAATCCTGGGTTTCGCCGCGATTATAATAGTCGCCCTGCGGGTTGCCGCCGCGGGGATTGCGTTCGTAGGCCATCACGTCCTCCTGCTTCAAACGCCTGCGCACGGCCTGTCTGCCGCGTCACAAGTGTACGGTTAAGGATCGAGCCCGGCATTCGTTCCTGTCGTTACGCGGCAGCAACGGGCGTCCGTCGCGTCCGTCGAACGACTGGGCCGCGTCCCACCTGCAAGGAAAATCGCGCCGGGTGACTTGAGGGGTGTTGCATCGGCCGGATGCGCCCGCTAATGGCGGCGCTCCCCGACGACGTCGGGATGCCGGGCGGGGCTGTAGCTCAGATGGGAGAGCGCTGCAATCGCACTGCAGAGGTCAGGGGTTCGATTCCCCTCAGCTCCACCAGCCCGCCATTTTCCGCCTCGCGCCGCCCGTTATCGATTGCGTGATACCGATCCGCGGTGTCGCCCGCACGCATCATGCGGCGGGCTTGCCCTGCGTCACGCGGCACGTGATGATGCCGCAACGTAGGAGAGGATCATGCGTCTCGTCACTGGCGGGACGCCGGGCGGTGCCCGTGCGATCCGAAAGGGACAGCCGATGATCGATCGCAGCTTCAATGACAGTCACTTCGGCGACGACGGCGCGTTGCCGGAGGCGATCCCCGCGGCGACGCTGGTGGTGTTCCGCGACATGCCGTCCGGGGCGCCGCAACTGCTGATGGTGGAGCGGGCGAAGGCGATGGCCTTTGCCGCCGGTGCGATGGTCTTCCCCGGCGGGCGGATCGATCCGGGCGACCACCTGCTGGCCAGCGCGTTGGGCGGCGGAGAGGATCTTGCCGCCCGGATCGGCGCGGTACGCGAGACGATCGAGGAGGCCGGCTTGCCCGTCGGGCTGGCGGATATGCCCGGCACCGCGGCCCTGGACCATATGCGGGCGGCGCTGCACGAAGGCCGGCCCTTCGGCGAGGTGCTGGCGGAGGCAGGCACCACGCTGGCGCTCGATCAACTGGTGCCATTCGCACGCTGGCGCCCGGCCCACCGCCATATGCGGATCTTCGACACCCGATTCTTCCTCGCGCGCCTGCCCGCCGATGCGCCGTCCGCGACCGTCGACCAGACGGAGAATGTCCGGCTCGTCTGGGCGACCGCGCAGCATATGCTCGACGAGGCCGACGCGGGGCGGCTGGCGGTCATCTTCCCCACGCGGCGCAACCTCGAACGGCTGGCGCAGTTCGACAGTTTCGAGTCCGCCGCGGCGCATGCCCGCGCGACGCCGCAACGAACCGTGACGCCGTGGCCCGAAACCCGCGACGGCGAGGCGTATCTCTGCATACCCGAGGATCTCGGTTATCCGGTGACTTCGGAGCGGCTGGACAATGCCATGCGCGGTTGATGCGCGCCGTCCGTCACACGATCGGCTGGATGGTCGCGCTTTCGATCGTCGCGATCGCCGCGCTGGTCGGATGGGGTTATCTGCGTGGTCGGCCACAGGACCTGCCATGGACCGCGCTCGACCTGGGCCAGCCGGTGGGGCTGTTCACCGGCCGCAAACTGACCGCGCTGGTCGATGAGCCGGCGCGCTGTCGCGCACTGCTCGATCGGGCCGGCGTCGCCTATACCGCCTTGCCCGCGCGGCGGCCGGCCGGCGAAGGGTCCTGCGGCTATGACGAGGCCATCCGGTTGGCCGATCGCGGCGCACGGAGGATCGCCTTCACGCCATCGTCACCGGGGACGTCCTGCGCGGTCGCGGCGGCGCTGGCCATGTGGGAGTGGAATGTCGTCGCCCCGGCGGCGCAACGCTATTTCGGCCAGCGCGTCACCCGCATCGAGCATTTCGGCAGCTATGCCTGCCGCCGCCTGTACGGCCGCGACGCCGGATCATGGAGCGAGCATGCCACCGCCAATGCGATCGACATCGCGGGCTTCCGCCTGGCCGACGGCCGACGCATCAGCATCGTCGGGGACTGGCGCGACGAAGGCGACAAGGCCGCGTTCCTGCGCACGGTGCGCGACGGCGCGTGCGACCTGTTCGCGACGGTGCTGTCGCCGGACTATAACGAGGCACATCGCGACCATCTGCACCTCGACCAGGCGGCGCGGGGCGCGGTCGGCGGACGGGCCTGCCGCTGAAGATATCGCACAACCACACGGCACCCGTCCCCCCGGACGGGTGCGGCCAGCCTCAATGCGGCAGCGCGGTCATATCCACCTTCTCGACCCAATAGGGGAAGAAGGCCGGCTGCCGTGAGGACCAGCCCGACGCTGTCGCGGCAGCCTCGCTGATCGACTGAAGCAGCTTGCGCCGCAGTTCGGGATGAAGCTGCGGCATCGCCGCCGCCGCGCAAAAGGCGGAAGGCAGCCACGGCCTCACCTGCGCACCGACCAACCGCTCATACAGGAAGCGATAGGCCGAGAAGCTCGTCAGCCGCCCCTGCCCCAGATCGAACGCCGTCAGCGTGATCAGCGGCGCCATGACCTGCTCGGACGCCTGCAGGCCGCTATCGCCCGGCACCAGATCGCGGATCGCCTGCAGACGTCGATAATGCTGCGCCTGCGCCCGGATGCTCGCCGCCTCTACCAGATCGCGCGACCAGCGGCCCAGCGCATCCTCGCGATCCAGCCCGACGTCGAGGCTGCGCCGGATATAGCGCTGCGTCGACGCGCCGAAACCGGCGAACTCCTTCATTTCCGCCAGCGTCATCGCACCTTCGGCCGGCCGTCCTCTGCTTCCCATCGTCACACCCCGCCCCACGTTGTTGCGTCGGGAGACGATGCGCCTGGTTGGTTAACGCCAGCCTTAAGCGCGCCGTCTCACCGAACAACAATCGATCACGGACTGTGCCGCACCGCAACATCGATGCGACGAAACGATGACATAGGAAGGAAATGCATTGCCCTCTGCGGCAATCAGGCAACATCGCAACAGAGGGCGGTCCGTCACCCGGCTCAGGCGTCGCGCTGACGCTCGGCTTCCTCGGCCGCGTTGAAGCCCGACGAAGGCGCCGGCTCGCCGCGGCCGGGCTGCGTCGCTGACACCGGATCCGACGCATCCATCGTCTCGTCCAGCGCCTCGTCGAGCTTGTCATGCGCTAGCGTGGGGTCGCGGCCCGCATCCTGGCGCGCGTCCTTGCTGCCACCGGCATTCCCGGCCGGCGTGCCGGACGAAGCAGCCTCATCATCATTCGGCGCATCGGGGGCGACCGACAGGCTGGCGATCGCCCGCTCGTCGATCGGCCGCTGATCGTTGGTCGGGTCGGTCATGTGTGTCTCCTGCGTGTCTGATGAGTAACGGGCCGACAACGTCCGGTCACTTCGCCCCGTTCCTTTCACCCCACCCGCGCTGCACCGACACGCGCTGCGCCAGCAGGGTGGCGTTGCCGAAGATCGTCATGAAGGCGATATCGGTCGCGTCGCGCCCGACCGCCACCCGCGCCATCTCTTCCGGCGTCGCCATCCCGGTCGCGTCGATCAACCGCCACGCGCCATCCAGCCACAATTCCGCGACGGCATGAAAATCGGGCGGATCGACTCCAGGCGCATAGACCGCGACGCACCGCGCCGGGATCTCCGCCGCTCGTGCCAGTGCGACGAGCACATGCGCGTAATCGCGACACACGCCGCGCCGCGCGGCGAACGTCTCCAGCGCGCCCGCCCGGCCCGCGCTGCCGTCCGCGCCATTTACGAGCGCGCCGTTCACCCAGCTCGCGAGTGCATCCGCCATGTGTCCGCCGGACAGGCCCGCGAACCGCCGCTGAACCCAGGGCTCGAAGCGATCGCTCTCACAATAGCGGCTTGGCAGCAGATAGGCGATCGTCTCCGGCGGCAGCAGCGCGACCGGGGTAGCCGCAAGCGCCGACAGGACAGTCGTCGGGCGCGAGATCGATACGGTCGCGCGATAGTCCGCGACGAGCCGCCCCTCACCACGCGCCCAGCAACGCTGCCCGATACCCTCCTCGCCCGCGACCGCGCGGATCGGATGATCGGAATGGATCGTCAGCGATTGTGTCTCCAGTCGCTGATCGGGCTGTGCGGCGACCTCGACCTGCAACAGTACGTCCGCTGGCGCCGGAAAGGCATAGTCGAGATGGGCATGAATCGTCAGTCGCATCTCGTCTTTCCCCTGCACCGGTGCCGGTGGTTCGATCGCGGCGGCAGGGCGATCGCGGACGCCCGCCCACAAAAAAGGGCCCGATGGTTGCCCATCGGACCCTTTCGGAAGCCTCACTGCGTCGCGATGATCAGTCGCGATTGCCGCCGAAAAGCCGCAGGATGAAAAGGAACATGTTGATGAAATCGAGATAGAGGCTCAGCGCCGACATCACGATCGCCTTGCCCACCATCTCCGCGCCGTAACCGGCGACCTGGAAATACAGGCTCTTGGTGCGCTGCGTGTCATAAGCGGTAAGCCCCGCGAACAGCAGCACGCCAACCAGCGAAATCACCAGACCCAGCGGACCCGACTGCACGAACAGATTGATCAGGCTGGCGACGATCAGGCCGACGAGCCCGATGATCAGGAACGTGCCGAACGCCGACAGATCACGCTTCGTGGTATAGCCATACAGGCTCAGCGCGCCGAACCCCGCCGCGGTGGCGAAGAACGCCTGCGCGATCGCAACCGGCGAATAGACGAGGAAGATCGTCGACAGCGACAGCCCCATCGTCACCGCGAAGCCCCAGAACATCAGCTTCAGCGTCGACGTCGAGAATTTGCCCTGCCCGAAGCTCATCGCGAAGACGAAGCCGAGCGGCGCCAGCGTGATGACCCAGCGCAGCGGCGTCTGGAACACCGTCGCCGCGGCTCCCGACATCGCGAACAGCAGCGCGACGATACCCGTCAGCAGCACACCGGACGCCATGTAGTTGTAGACCGACAGCATATATGACCGCAGCCCGGCGTCGAACGCCTCGGTGCGGGTGCCCGACGCGGTCCCGCCGAACGGGGCAGCGGAGGGCCGGTTATCGGACCAGTTAGCCATTATATCCTCGCTCCTTCATCCGGCCATATGCCGGATCACACGAATATCGCCCGCTCAACGCTAAAATTCAAGAAAGCGCCGGCTCGTTACGGCGGCAGACACGGTTCGTTACAGAGATTTCATTCGGCGCCGGCCGCATGACCCGGCCGAAGCCCGCCCCGGCGACCGTGCCGGGGCGGGCAGTTTCGATATCCGTGGCGCTCAGGCCTTCTTCGCGGTCAGATGTGCGCTGAGATGCTTGTTCATCTCGAACATCGACACCGACTTCTTGCCGAAGATCTTGTGCAGTTTGTCGTCGGCATTGATCTGGCGACGGTCCTTGGCGTCCTGCAGATCGTGCTTCTTGATATATTCCCAGACCTTGCTGACCACCTCGCTGCGCGGCAGATCCTTGCTGCCGACAATTTCGGCCAGATCGGCGGACGGGGTGACCGGGGCGGTAATGCCACCGCGCGCGCCGCTCGCCGGCTTGCCGGTGGCCTTCACCTTCTTCTCGGCTGACTTGGTCTCGTCCTTGCCGCGCTTTTCCGCCGACTTAGCCATTCATCTTCTCCCGTCTCCACTCAACTGGTTGCGAGCGTGCCGCCAAATGCGTCAGGACGCAACGTTCGTCGCACGAACAGTGAAAGAAGGTCATTCGCCGGCAGGCGCCCGGCGTGGCGAAATGCCCCGGACCGGTCACGGCGCTGGCTGCGCCCCGATGCCGCGACACCGGTCGGAGCAATAGCGGACCTGTTCCCAATCCCGCGCCCATTTCCGTCGCCATGCGAACGGCCGGTGGCAGCTGGCACAGATCTTTTCGGGCAAATGGGGTTTCCTGTGCGCCATCGCGCGATCGAACGGCGGCGGCGGGCGAAAGGTTGCCGCTTGCGATGGGGTGATATGGATCGTTCAGGGCCGGGCATGCCCGGAACAAACCGGAAAAATCGCCGTTATCGCGGTTCCAATCACGCCCCGCGTACATGGGAGCAAGAGGCCGTCATGACCCGTACCACGCTCAGCCTGTTCCGTCGTCCCGCGCCTGGCGCGCAGCCCCGTCGGATCAACAGCGATCCACTTGCCGGGCTTACCCCGGTCGAGCGGGCGATGGCGGAGCGTTTGGCGCAGCGTCAGGCCTGATCGTCGTCGGCGACCCAACTGGCCAGATCGGCGCTGTCGCCGATCAGTGCCAGGCCGTGTGCGATCGACGTCAATTCCCCGCCGCTCGCGATCCGCTCGGCCCCGAAACGCGCCACGAACATCGCGCGGATCGCCGGGATCAGCGACGATCCACCGGTCATGAAGACCTGATCGATCGACTCCGCATCGAGCCCGGCGCGCGTCATCGCGCGATCAAGGGCGGCATCGATCCGTGCAAGATCGTCCGCGATCCATGCCTCGAACTCGGCGCGACGCACCCGCGCCTCGACGCTGATCCCTCCGCCTTCGAAACGGAACGCGGCTTCTTCCTGATCGGACAGCGCGCGTTTCAGCGTGCCGACGGCATCATACAACGGATAGCCCTGCTCATTCTCGATCAGTGCGATCAACCGCTCGATCGCCTCGGGCTGTTCGGCATCGCGGTGCAGCTTTCGCAACTCGTCCAGCGTGCGGCGATTGCGCATCATCGCGAGCCGCGACCAATCGCTGACATCGGCGAAATACCCGCCGGGCACTTCGAGCCGTTTGCCGAAGGAGCGATAATAGGTGCCCTTGCCGAGCAACGGAGCGACCAGCTTGTTGACGATACGCTGGTCGAAACGGTCGCCAGCGATCCCCACGCCCGCCGCCGCCAGCGGAACGCAACGCCGCGCCGCGCCCGGCTCCGCGACGCGCACGACCGAGAAATCGGTCGTTCCGCCTCCGAAGTCCGCCACCAGGATCGTCGCTGCGCGCGTCAGCCGCGTCGCATAGCTATGGGCCGCGCCGAGCGGTTCGTACACATAGTGCACCTCCGTCCCGAATTCTCGCAGCATCAGGTCATAACGCTGGCGTGCCAGCGCCGCGTCGGCGCGCGCACCCGCGAAGGCGACCGGGCGTCCGACGATGACACGCCTCGACCGGTGGTCGAGCGCCCCGCCGGCATGCCGCACCAGCTTTTGCAGCAACAGGCGGCCCAGATCCTCGAACCGGAACGGTTTGTTGAAGATCAGCGTGCGTTCGAACAACGGGCTGGCGGCGACCGTCTTGAACGACTGGACGAAGCGGCTGTCGAGCGGCGCCTGCAGATATTCCTCGATCGCCCACGGCCCCGCTTCGCTGGCGATGCCGTTCCAGCCCTGCTCGTCCTCCCAGAAACACAGCGCGGAGCGGAATATCGGGGATGCGCCATGGGGGCCTTGCAAATCCACCAATCCGGCCCCGCCCTGCCCGTCGGCAAGCGCGACGACGCTGTTGGTGGTGCCGAAGTCCAGCCCCAGGGCGCGTGGCGCATCGGCTTGCCGGTCGGTCATGTCATGCTCCTTCGCCGGCCGCCGCGGGCGGGCGCCTATCGCACAGCCGCCCGCCGCGGGCAATTGGAGCAACCATGGTAGCTACCCTCATTCCGGTGCTGGGCGACCAGCTGTCGCTGGATCTGTCAGCGCTGCGCGACATCGATCCCGGCGACGCCACGATCGTGATGATGGAAGTCGCGGAGGAGACTGGCTACGTCCGGCATCACCAGACCAAATTGGCCTATATCCTGTCCGCCATGCGCCACCATGCCGAGGCGCTGCGCTCGGCCGGATGGCAGGTCGATTACGTGCGACTCGACGACCCGGACAACAGCGGCCATTTCACGGGTGAGCTGGCGCGCGCGATCGAGCGGCACCAACCCAAGCGGATCATTGTCACCGAAGCGGGCGAATGGCGCGTCGCCGCGATGCTGGACAGCTGGCAAACCCTGTTCGGGATCGACGTGGAGATCCGCGCCGACACACGCTTCCTGTGCGGCCATGCCGAATTCGATCGCTGGGCGGAGGGGCGCAAGCAACTGACGATGGAGTTCTTCTATCGCCAGATGCGCGCGGAGACGGGGCTATTGATGGACGCCGGCAAGCCGGTCGGCGGCCAATGGAATTACGACAGGGAAAACCGCAAGCCGGCCTCCCGCGACCTGATGATGCCGCGCCCTCTATCGTTCGCGCCCGATGCGATCACGCGGGAAGTGATCGCGCTGGTCAAACGGCGGTTCGGCCACCATCCGGGCAAGCTGGACGACGATTTCGCTTATGCCGTCACCGCTGGCGACGCGGAACGCCAGGCGGCGCATTTCCTGCGCCACGCACTGCCGTCGTTCGGTGATTACGAGGATGCGATGCTGACCGACGAACCGCATCTGTGGCACTCGATCCTGTCACCCTATATCAACTCCGGCCTGCTCGACCCGCTTGACCTGTGTCGTCGGGCGGAAGCGGAATATCGCGCCGGGCGGGCGCCGCTCAACTCCGTCGAGGGCTATATTCGCCAGATCATCGGCTGGCGCGAATATATGCGCGGCATCTACTGGCGGGAGGGGCCCGATTACGTCGATCGAAACTTCCTTCGCCATCGGCGCCCGCTGCCCGGTTTCTACTGGACCGGCGACACCGATCTGCACTGCCTGTCGCAGGCTTTGAAGCAGACGCTGGATACCGCCCATGCCCATCATATCCAGCGACTGATGGTGACCGGCAATTTCGCGCTGCTGATCGGGGCCGACCCCAAACTGGTGCACCAATGGTATCTCGAAATCTATCTCGATGCCTATGAATGGGTCGAATTGCCCAACACGCTGGGGATGAGCCAGTTCGGTGACGGCGGTTTGCTGGGATCCAAGCCGTACATTTCGGCGGGCGCCTATATCAATCGCATGTCCGATTATTGCGGGCAGTGCCGCTACAAGGTGTCGCAGCGGGTCGGCGACGACGCCTGCCCGTTCAACGCGCTCTATTGGGACTTTCTTGCCCGGCACCGCGACCGGCTGGCGGGCAATAACCGGCTGGCGATGCCCTATCGTAACTGGGAGCGGATGCCGGCGGCGGATCGGGCCGCCATCAGGCGCCAGGCGTCCGATTTTCTGGCGCGGCTCGACGCCGGGGACCGGCCGGACGAGTGATCGTCCATCCATCCGCTGCAAGACGATATGGTTGAACCGCACCAGACAATCGGCGCAAAGATACCAGGAACGGGTTAATCTATTATAGGTTTTACTCCGGATCGGCCGCATGGTGCCGTCGATCGCGGAGACGAACCGCGTGGACTCGCCCGTGCCCAGTTGGGATCGCCATCCCCCGACCCACCACCGCCGTGCGCTGGGCGTATGTCGACACATTGGCCGATCGACACCGCCCCACATGACGGCGCGAGCGCGGTCCGCGCACCGTTTCGCCGCAACGCGCCCGTAGGGCGAGATCCTTTTTCGGAGATCGATGATGAACGAGCATGAGTGGCGCGGTGGTGCGCATTGTGTCGGGGGAAAGATCGAAAAGGCGATCGGCTGGCTGATCCACCGCCGTCGCGATTAAGCGCTCGCCGTGGCAACATCCCTGAAATCGCTGCGGGAAACCGTAGATCTCCGCCACCTGCGCCAGATCATCGCGGGGTTGGACGAAGGCGTCATCCTGATCGATCCTGACCAGACGCTGTTGTGGGCCAACGATGCCGCACTGGCGATGCACGGGGTCCGGCAGATCGGGGAGCTTGGTGCGACCGTCGACGAATATCGCGCGCGCTTCCAACTGCGTTACCGCAACAATCACCGGCTCGATAAAAATGATTATCCGATCGAGCGGGTGGTGGCCGGTGACTGCTTTTCGGAAGTGGTCGTCGAGGTGATCGCTGCCGGCGACGAGGAACCGCGCTGGGTTCATCAAGTCCGCAGCCTGGTGCTCAACGATCGCGACGATGACGAGCCGTCGTGCGTGGTGCTGGTGATCCAGGACGTCACCGCGCAATATCAGGCGGAGGATCGCTTCGAACAATCGTTCAATGCCAATCCGGCGCCGGCGATCATCTGTCGGTTGGCCGACCTGCGCTTCGTGAAGGTCAATCAGGGCTTTCTGGAGATGACCGGGTACAACCGCGACGAAGTGCTGTGCAGGACGGTGTACGACATCGACGTGCTGGGCGGTGCGGAGCGCCGGGATCTCGCCAAGGAGCGTCTCGCGGAGGGACGGACGATCCCGCAGATGGAAGCGGAATTGACGTTGCCCGGCGGCGGCACGAAACTGGTGATCGTCGCCGGCCAGCCGATCGACATGGGCGACCAGCCGTGCATGCTGTTCAGCTTCGCCGACCTTGAACCGCGGCGAAAGGCGGAGTCGGCGCTTCGGCACAGCGAGGAACGCTTCACGCGGACCTTCCAGATGGCGCCGGTGCCGATGGCGATCGGCGCCCGCGACGGGCATCGGCTGTACGAGGTCAACGCCAGCTTCACCGCGCTGACCGGCTATGGCCCGACCGAAATCATCGGCCGCTCGCTCGCCGAGGTGGGGCTGTGGGCCGTCGACGCCGCGCGTGAGAGCATCGAGACGGCAATCGCCGACGGGCATGATCTGCGCGCGCTGGAAGCGCGCATCAGCGTCAAGGACGATGGCTGCGTCGACTGTCTGGTTTCCACCGAGGCGATCATGCTGGGGGACGATGCCTGCGTCCTGTGGGCATTTCAGGACATCACCCAGCGGAAGGCGACCGAACTGGAACTGGTCGGCGCGATCGAGGCGGTGATGAAGGACACCAGCTGGTTCAGCCGCTCGATCATGGACAAGCTCGCGCGGTTGCGCGCGCCCCGGCAAGAGGAAGGCGCAGGTATCGATGACCTCACCGCGCGGGAGCGCGAGGTGCTGGCGCACATCTGCCGTGGGCTGGACGACAAGAGCATCGCCCGCTCGCTGGGCGTGTCGGGCAATACCGTGCGCAACCATGTTGCACGCATCTACGCCAAGATCGGCGTCAATCGCCGCACCGCCGCCGCCGCCTGGGCCCATGCGCGCGGCTTCGATGGCGATCTGCTGACGATCGGGCGACGAGAGGGAACGCCATGACCAACGACAATAAGGCGGAGCCGTCGCGCGTCCGGCGCGGCAAGCGTGCCGCCCGCGAAACGATCGGCAAGCTGATCGGCGATGACGCCGGGGCGGCCAAGGGTCGCAAGGAGCAACAGGCAAGTTCGAACACGCCGGACAGCCAGACATCGAGACGCCCGGACGCAGGAAAGCACAAGTGATGATGGTAGTCACCGTCTCACCCGGAATAGTCGCCGCTGGCGATCCGGTCGTCGCCGTGCCTCCACGGCGCTTGTCCTGGGGTGCCGTCTTGGCGGGGGTCATGCTGGCGGTGGCGATACAATTGCTGCCCGGCATCCTCGGCCCGGGCGTCGGGCTGTCGATGGTCGACCCGGTTGAGGAGACGACACTGGGAGCCACCGGCTTCGGTATCGGCGCCAGCACCTCATTCCTGCTCGTGCTCGCGCTGCTCGCCGGAGCTGGCGCAGCCGCCTTTGGCGCAACGACGGCAACCCGCCGTCGCCCGCGCTGAGTACCGTGGCGGGCCAGCGTATCCGGCCCGCCACACCCCCAAGGACATGGGAAAGGACAAGATATGACCCGCAAGTTCATTCTGACGACCGCTCTGGGCGCGATGCTCGCGCTGGCGGCGTGCAACACCGTCAATGGCGCTGGCGAGGATCTGCAATCCGCTGGCGGCGCGGTATCCGATGCATCGGGCGAGAATGCGAAGAAATAATCTGAGAAATGACCTGACGGGGCCGGCCCACACCGGCCCCGTTTTCGCGAGCGCGGCGGATCGTACCGCCACCCCCGGCCGTTGTGCCCGCGGACATATGGGAGAGCGATCATGGATGCCGACGACACCCGGGACTCGCTCGTCGAACACCCCGCTGCAAAAGAGCCGCGCCGTGCCGGGCTGGTCTATCTCGCCTTTCTGCTGGTCGTGACGATGGGGATTCTGATTTACGTCAGCGGACTGTTCGACCGGACCGGATGACGGCATCGCCGCCGGCGCGATGCGCGCCGCTTGCCGGATCGCCCCCGGGTCGAGCATAGTCGCCGCGAGGAGATGATCGCTTGATGACCTTTGACGACGTGGTGCTCGGGCGCCGCAGCATCCGGGGCTACAAGCCCGAACCCGTGCCGCAATCGTTGATCGAGGAGATCATCGCGCTGGCGCTGCGTGCCCCGTCATCGATGAACAGCCAGCCCTGGAATTTCTATGTCGTCACCGGCGAGCCGCTCGAACGGATCCGCCAGGGCAATACCGAACGGATGCTGGCAGGCGTGCCGCAGTCCCGCGAGTTCCGCACCGGCAACGCCTTTACCGAACATCATCGCGAGCGGCAGGTCGATGTCGCCAAGCAATTGTTCGCGGCGATGGGAATCGCGCGGGATGACAAGGAAAAGCGTCAGGACTGGGTGATGCGCGGCTTTCGCCAGTTCGACGCGCCGGTATGCGTGATCGTCACATTTGATCGACTGCTCGACGGCAGCGACGACGCCCCGTTCGATTGCGGCGCGGTCACCAATGCGCTGGTCAATGCCGCCTGGTCGCGCGGTCTTGGCACGGTGATCAACAGCCAGGGGATCATGCAGTCGCCGGTAGTGCGTGAGCATGCCGGCATTGCGGCTGATCAGGTCATCATGAAAAGCATCGCGCTGGGCTGGCCCGATGACAGCTTTCCCGCCAACGCCGTGGTGTCGCGACGCAAATCGGTGGACGAAGCGGCGGTTTTCGTCGGCTTCGAATAAACCACGACCGCGCCCCGCCCGCGGCGCCGGATCACCCCCCCAACGCCTCGATCGCGGCGCCTAAATTGCCCGCCTGCGCCTCCAGAGCGGCGCGTGCCGCGTCAGGGGCGACGCCGCGTGCCAGCAGGATCGCAAGACGGATATCGCGGTCGGCCGCCTCCAGCGCCGCCGCCGCTGCATCGGCATCGGCGCCCGACAGGTCCGCGACCATGATCCGCGCGCGGTTCAGCAGCTTGCGGTTCGACACCCGCATCGCGACCATCCGACCTTCGTAGACGAAGCCGAGCCGGATCATGATCGCGGTGGAGAGCAGGTTCAGCACCACCTTCTGCGCGGTGCCGGCCTTCATCCGCGTCGAGCCGGCGACCACCTCGCTGCCGGTCTCCGCACAGATCGCGTGTTCGGCTGCGGTCAGCAGCACGGTGTCGCGGTTGTTCGCGATGCCGATGGTCAACGCGCCGCGCGTCCGCGCCGCCTCGATCGCGCCCAGGGTGAAGGGCGTGCGTCCGCTGGCGGCGACACCGATCACGACATCGTCATGCCCGGCCATCGCTTCATCGATCGCGACGCGACCGGCGTCGGCATCGTCCTCGGCGCCTTCGATCGCCTGCGTCATCGCGCGCAGTCCACCGGCCATCAGGAACGCCATCCGCTCGATCGGCCAACCGAACGTGGGGTGAAGCTCGGTACCGTCCTGCACCGCCAGTCGGCCCGACGTGCCCGCGCCGACGAAGATCAGCCGACCGCTGCGCCCCAGCCGCGCCGCCGCCGCCTCCGCTGCTTGCGCGATCGCGGCAGCCTGCGACTGGACGGCGGCGACCGCCGCCATCTGCCCCTCCAACATCGCCTCCACCGCCAGCGCGGTCGGCCAGCTTTCAAGGTCGCGGTAGCGAGGGGCGAGCGCTTCGGTGTTCATGGCATCTCCGGCGTCATCGAGTGGCGGGACGGGCGGCCGTGCCCGAGGGAGCGGCGCACACCGCGAAGGCGATCGCGGCGGCGAGGCACAGCTGAAAGGGAAAGGACAGCGAGCGCAAGGCGAGCGGCAGAGCCAGTGCCTCCGCCACCGCCGGCTGGAGCACCACGACGGCGACGAAACCGATCAGCAACGCCGCGATCACCGATCCGGTCGTACCGCGTGTCGTGAACAGCGCGGTGAAATAGACGCCCAGCAACCCCGCATAGGTGAACACCATCACCTGCAAGGCGAATTCCAGCAGCCCCATGCCGCTATGCCGCTGCCAGTAATAGGACACCACCGCCATGGCGAGCATCGCCACGCCGATCACTCCCATGCCGGCGCGACCGGCCTGCACATAATGGCGCTCCGCGACCGTTCCGCGCCGTTCCCGCCACGGGCGGTAGAAATCCTGCACCAGCACCGATGACATCGCATTGAGCGCCGAATTGGTCGTCGCGACCGCCGCCGCGCAAATGCCGATCGTGACCAGACCGCGCAGTCCCCCAGGCAGTTGCGTCAGGATATAGTGCATGAAGATACTGATCTTCTCCCCGCCGAAGCGGTTGCCCGCCACCGCGCCCGCCCCCCGCATCAGGTCTGGCCGGTCGTAGAAAACGTACAGCAACAGCCCGATCAGGATGAACACAGCGACCACCGGCACCGTCGCGAATACCGAAAGATACAGGCCGCGCGCGCCCGTCCTGGCATCCTCGCATGCCAATAGCCGCTGGGTCGTGTCCTGATCCATACCCGCATTGGCGATATAAAGCAGCGCCAGCCCGGTGACGACCGCCAGCATGGAAAAGGGCCGCGACGGATCGATCGAGAAGTCGAACAGCCGCAGCTTGTCGACGCCCTCCGGCGTATGCGCCAGCCCGGCGACAATCTCCGCGGTGGAGGCCGGGATCGAGAGGCGCAGGAACACCACCACCGCCAGTGCGGAGCCGAGATAGACGACGAACTGGATCAGGTCGTTCCACAGGACCGACCGCAACCCGCCGACGAAGGTGAACAGCACACTCGCGACGATCAGCAACGCCGCCGCGATCATGATCCCCGACGCCTCCACCGTCCCGGTGATGACCATCGCGAGCGCGATCGCCGCCAGATAGACCCGCGCGCCGCCAGCGAAGATCCGCCCGATCAGGAACATGCCCCCCGCCCAGCGGGTGGCGCGGATGCTGAAGCGACGGGTCAGCAACTCATAGGCGGTGGTCGCTTCGATCGCGTAGAAACGCGGAATCATCACATGCGCGACGAACACCGCACCCAGCAACGCGCCGATATTACCCGACAGATAGGTCAGGTCGCCGCGATAGCCGTAATCCGGTCCCCCCAGGAAGGTCGCGGCCGATTGCGTCGCCGACAGCACCGAAATCGCAGCGAGCCATGCCGGCACGTTGCCGCCGGCGAGGAAATAGTCATGCGCCGTCGCGGTGCTGCGCGGCGTGAAGATCCAGCCGCCGGCCAGTAGCAGCAACAAATAGGCCCCGATGACCAGCCAGTCGGCGAGCGAGAAAGGCAAGGTCATCACGGACAATATTGCCGGGATCGAAAGAGGAACCCGCGCCGCATCCCCGTCAATACCGCGCCGTCAGCGACAGGCCGATCGTCCGCCCGAGGATCTCATAGGTATCCGGGAAGGTGTTGAACACGCCCCCCGAGGCGACGAAGGGCGGATCCTTGTCGAACATATTGTAGATGCCGGCCGTCATCGTGATGCCCGGTTCGAAATCATAGCTGGCGGACAGGTCGAACAGGTTCTGGGCCGGGATCGTCGCGGTGGACCCGACGGTGCTCGAGCGCACCTTGCCGATCCGGTTCCAGTCGAACTGGATCACACCCTTGTCCATCAGAACGCCGACGCCGGCGGTGTGGCGATAAGCGGGCTGGACCAAAGTCGTGCCGTCGCTGGAACAGGTCGCACCGAACGTCCCCTTGCACTGCACCGTCGCGACGGTGGGATTGGCCTGGATCTCGTAGGAGGTGACGATATTGCCGGAATAGCCAAAGCGCAGCCCATTGCCCGGCACCCAGTCGCCGCGCAGCGTGTAGCTGGCGGTGATGTCCAGCCCGCGCTGCAACAGCCGGCCGAGATTCTGGTTGTTGACGAAGGCGTCGCGGAACGAACCGTCGGCGTTCCGGGTGACTAGCTGACACAGCGGATTGCCCGCGCTGGGATTGGTGACATAGCAGCTGGTGATCGCGGCGATCGGCTGAATGACGCCCACCGCGCCGCGCAGATCGAGCTGATACCAGTCGACCGTGAGGTTCAGCCCCGGCACGAACGTCGGCGTGATCACCACGCCGGCGGTGGTGGTATAACCGGTCTCGGGCTGCAGATCGGGGTTGCCACCATAATAATATTGGCCGGTCAGATACCCCGGCGCGGTCGAGTTCGCCGATCCCGCCGCGGGCGCGCCGAACCGCTGGCACTGCGCGCGATCCCCGGTGCCCAGCACGCAGGGATCACCGCCGTATCGCGGCTTCAGCCGGTCG
Source organism: Sphingomonas sp. (assembly GCF_042091075.1). Taxonomy (GTDB): domain Bacteria; phylum Pseudomonadota; class Alphaproteobacteria; order Sphingomonadales; family Sphingomonadaceae; genus Sphingomonas. Next base: position 18,619 of record NZ_JBELIE010000015.1, read on the forward strand.
ACGGTGACGAGATTGCTGAACGGCAGCGACGACAGGCCGGCGGCGAACTCCCCGAAATTGGGCGTGCGCAATACGCGCTGATAGGTGCCGCGCAACCGCAGGTTGCGATCGACTTCCCAATTGCCCTCGACCTTCCAGGTGCCGCGCGTGCCGAACAGGTTATAGTCGGAAAGGCGATAGGCGCCCCCCGCGCTCAACTTCCGGATCAGCGGCAGATCGTGGAGCAGCGGGACCAGGATCTCGCCATACAGCTCCTTCACATCGAACGCCCCGCGATAGGCGGCCTGCACCCCCTGCCGATAGGTATTGCCGGTCAGCAGCGCGGTATCCTGATCGATGCTGGCAGTCTCCCGGCGATATTCGACGCCGACCGCGAAGCCGATCGGGCCGGCGGGAAGCGCGAACAGCTCTTCCAGCGTGCCGCTGATCGTCCCGGCGGCGACGAACTGGTCGCGCTTGCGGTTGAAGCCGTTGATCGGGGACCCCAGCGCGCCCGCGATCCCCGGTTGATTGGGGCCGAAGATGTTGACCGTATTGGCCACCGCCGCGAAATTGTTCGCGCCCGCGCTGTTCGTCACCAACCCGTCGCCGGTGATCAGCGAGTTTTCGGTCGAGCGGCCATATTGCGCATAAACATTCCAGCGGATCGCATCGCTCAGCGGGCCGCGCAGCCCCGTCTGCACCTGCACGGTGTTGCGCTCGGTTTCGTAGGTGACCAGCCCGAGTTCGGCGAGCGAGCGGACGACATTCACCTGCGCCGCACCATTGACGAAGGTCAGCTGGTTGCGGATCGGATCGGTGAGGAACGGGTTCGTCGCGCTGATCGATACGGTGCGGTTTACCGACACCGGCGTTGCCCCGGGCGTGCCGGTCTCGCTGGTGCGCGTATTGGTGTACATCGCGCGCCCATAGAGCTCGACCGCCGGCACGATCTGATACTTGTACAGCGCGGCAACGTTGATCCGCTTCAGCGGAGACACCAGCGGATAGTTCGACGACAGGTTTGACACACCGGTCGGGCTGGTCGTGAATTCGCCATTGTCCGTGAAACCGAACCGGCGCCCGCTCGCCACGTCGGTGAAGACGCCGCCGATCGCGGGGATCGTCTGCGTCGGCGTCGCGGCCCAGTCGCGCTGTCCGGCGCGGATCAGATCGCGCTGCGTATAGTCCGCCGCGATGACGATGTTGCCGCGATCGCCCAGCCCCTGCCCCAGCATGATCGATGCGCCATATTGCGCACCGCCGTTGGTCGACAGGCGGCCCACCGCGCTACCGCGAATGCCCTTGAAATCGTCGTTGAGGATGAAATTGACGACCCCCGCGACCGCATCCGCGCCATAGACCGCCGCCGCACCGCCGGTCAGCACGTCGGTGCGCTTGATCAGCGAGGCGGGAATGCTGTTGACGTCGACCGAGTTGCGGAAGCTGAACGGCGCCGCGCGCGTGCCGTCGATCAGCACCAGTGACCGGCTCTGACCGAAATTGCGCAGTTCCAGCACTTGCGCGCCAAAGGCGTCGCTGCCCTGCGATCCCTGACGCACCCCGCCCGACAATTGCGGCAGCTTGGTGGAAAAATCCTCGATCGTCAGGGCGGATTGCAGCCTGATCTGCTGCTCGGTGGTGGATGCGACAGGGCTGCTGCTGGTCAGCCCCGGCACCGGGATGCGCGTGCCGGTAACGACGATATCGGGGTCGGCGACAGGATCGGCGGCCGCTTCGCTCGGCAGGGCGGTGCTGGGCTGCGGCGCCGCTTGCGCGAATGCCGGCCCATGGCACAAGGACACCGCCATCGCGGCAACAGCGACGGCATGGCGTTGCGGACGCAGCTTCATCGACCCCACTCCCCAGATAATCTCATCGCGCGACGGGCGATCACCCGCCCTGTTCGCATACCACTAGGTATCGGTGATGTCGTATAGCTGTAAAGTACCGGTCTGCTATTGGTGTCATTCATTTGCGGTTTGTGATCGATAACCGCCGGGTTTGACGCAGCCCATCCCTTGCGGACCGGGATGCGGCCCTATATCGCCGCGCCCGTCGCGCGCGCCTCTTTCGGGTTTCCGGCCGCCGCGCCCGTTTTCGAGCCCGCATCGTTGGAGAAGCCGGATGGCGTGGCTCGTCCTCGGCATTGCCGTGATAACCGAGATAGTGTGGGCGCTCAGCCTGAAATGGGCCGCGATGCGCGGCGGGTTGCTGGTATCGGCGGTGCCGGTGACGCTGAGCTTCGTCAACATGGGGCTGCTCGCCCTCGCGATGCGCGGATTGCCGGCCGGAACCGCCTATGCGGTCTGGACCGGGCTCGGCGCGGTCGGCGTGACGATCCTGGGCGCGATGCTGTTCGGTGAGAGGATCAACGCCACGCAAGGCATGTTCATCGGCCTGATCATCATTGGCGTCGTCGGCACGAAATTCTTCGCCACCAGCTGACACTGCGCCCCAAAAGGACCGAGATGCAGCGTCGCCGTCCGACGTGGGTTCATTCAGTACCGCTCAACCCCGTCATGTGCGTCTCAGTGGCAACGATCGGGCGCTCCGCCAGGCATTGCGCGAGCGCGGACGCCATGTCGTCCTTGCGGAACGGCTTGGTCAGCGGCGTCAGGCCGGCGACAGCGCCATCGAACGCCGCCCCGGTATAGCCCGACACCAGCAGGATCGCGATGTCGGGGCAGCTTCGACGCACCCGCGCCGCCAGATCGATCCCGGTCATCCCGGGCATCAGGTGGTCGGTGACGAGCACATCGAATCGCTCACCCCGGTCCAGCAGCCGCTGCGCCTCGTCGGCGGAGGCGGTTTCGACCACCTGATGGCCCAGGTCCTGCAATATGTCGGCCGTCGATGCGCGGACCAGATCCTCATCGTCGACCAGCAGGATGCGACGCGCCCGCGATGCGTCCACCTCCGCCGCCTGGGGGGCGATCACGATCGCCTCCAGCGGGGGCTCGCACAATGGCAGCCATAGATCGATCACCGTGCCGCTGCCCAGCGCGCTGCGGATCGTCAAGGCGCCGCCGAGCTGCGAGGCCAGTCCATGCACCATCGACAGGCCCAGACCGGTGCCCTTGCCGATGCCCTTGGTGGAAAAGAATGGCTCCACCGCGCGCGTCAGGGTCGCCTGATCCATGCCGGTGCCGCTGTCCGCTACCGACAGACGCAGATAATCGCCGGGCGACAGCGGCAGGGCCGTCTCCGCGACAATCGGCTCCAGCGCGACATCGATCCGCAGCGTGCCGCCCGCCGGCATCGCGTCGCGCGCATTCACCGCCAGGTTGAGCAATGCCATTTCGAGCTGGTTGGGGTCGGCCCGCGCGCACGGCAGGCCGGCCGGGGCATGGACCTCGACCATGATCCGCGGCCCGGTCGTGCTGTCGATCAAGTCGCGCATCCCGGCGATCAGCCCCGCCATATCGACCGGGACGAGTTGCAGCGGCTGGCGCCGCGCGAAGGCAAGCAGCCGCTGTACCAGCGTTTTGGCGCGATCCGCCGATTGCGCCGCCCCCGCAATCAGCCGCCGGGTACGGTCGTTGCCCAATTCCATCCGCTGCAACAGATCCAGCGCCCCGACGATCGGCGTCAGCAGATTGTTGAAATCGTGGGCGACGCCGCCGGTCAGCTGGCCCATCGCCTCCATCTTCTGCGCCTGACGCAGCGCTTCCTGCGCTTCCAGCAGCTGCGCCTCGCGCCGCAGCCGCCGCGTCACATCGGTGACGAATTGATAGACGCCGGTCTGCCGCCCCGCCCCGTCAAACAGAGGGCGGAACGTGACCTCATGATAGGATTGCGCGTGATCGGGGTCGCCGAAACCGTCGACGAAAGTGGCCTGCCGCCCCTGCATGCCGCGCGCCCAGCCGTCGCGGACCCGCGCCTGCAAATCGGGGCGATCCGCCAGCAGCGCCAGCAAATTGTCACCCGCACGCGGGCGAACGCCGAAGATCCGCTGGAATTCGTCGGCATTGGCGGCGTTGATCGCCAGCACGCGATACCCAAGATCAATCGCCATCACCATGACGTCAGTCGATTCGATGAGCTGCGTCAGCAGGTTGCGCTCGGCGGTACGCTCCGCCACGCGGCGTTCGAGCGTCGCGTTCAGATCGCGCAGCCCCTCCTCCGCAAGCCTGCGGTCATGAATATCGACCGACGATCCCACCCAGCGCAGCACTTCCCCGGTGGCGGGGTTCCGCCATGGATTCGCGCGATCGAGGAACCAGCGATAGTCGCCCGTCGCGGAGCGGATGCGATGTTCGCACGCATGCGGCATCCCGGTCGCGCGCGCATAGGCGAACGATGCGATGAGATGCGGGGCATCCTCCGGGTGAACGACCCCCTCGACAATCCCGCCCGCGGATTTCACGAGCAGCTTCGACCGATCGGCGGTTCCGGTGTAGCGTGCGAACTGGCGATTGAGGAACACGATCTGCCCATTCGCATCCGCGATCCAGACGATATGCGGCACGGCATCGAACATCGATCGAAACGACAGCAAATCGTCCAGCGGCGACATCGCGCCACCCCCCGGCGTCGTTGAAACTGGTCCGGCCTGTCCCACCGTTACCTTTCCTGCTGGCGGACTCGCGCCGAGTCCCGGTGCATTCATTTTGGGTACATCCATTTGATGACGGCGTCATGTATCGTCGGCTTTATCCCGGGCGGCACATCGCCGGCGGCGACATGGGCGCGCGCGGCGGGCTGCACGCCCCAAAAGGAAGATCACGCCTTTCGAATCACTTGCCAGGCATATCAGGCACGTGCAGGCACCGATCATGCACAAGATGCTGATCGCGGCGCTTTTGATCGCCTCTTGTCCGAGCCAGGCACTCGCCTGGGGCAAGACTGGCCATCGCGTCATCGCGCAGATCGGCGACGCCCATCTGTCACGACGCGCCCGTGCACAGGTCACCCGCATCCTTGGCGTCGAAACGATGGCGGAAGCGTCGAACTGGCCCGATTTCATGAAATCGAGCCCTGAGCCATATTGGCAGCGGCAGGCGAGCCCGTGGCATTACGTCACCGTTCCGAGCGGCAAGAGCTATGCGGAGACGGTCCCGCCGCCGGAAGGCGACGCGGTCGTCGCGCTGACGCGCTTCAGCGCGACATTGCGCGACCCGCGCGCCACGATCGAGGACAAGCGCCACGCGCTGCGCTTCGTCATCCATATCGTCGGCGACCTCGCGCAACCACTGCACAGCGGCAACGGCGTCGATCGCGGCGGAAACGACCTGAAGGTAACGTGGTTCGGCAAGCCGACCAATCTGCACAGCGTCTGGGACGTCGAACTGATCGACGACGAACAGCTTTCCTATTCGGAAATGGCCGCGTGGCTCAACGCGCGGATCACGCCCGCGCTGGTACGCGAATGGAGCGATACCGATCCCCGGCAGTGGATCGCCGACGCGGTGGCGGTGCGCGATCAGATCTACCCCGCCAGCGGGGAAACGGCGCTGGGCTACAGCTATATCTATCGAAACACCCCGCGCATGGAGGTGCAACTGGAAAAGGGCGGCATCCGCCTTGCCGCCTATCTCAACGCGCTGTTCCGCTAGCCCGCCGAGGTCATACGAAGCCGAGGTTCCAGGTCGAGCTGTCGTAATTGCCGATATTGGGCAGGACGGTGCGCATGTCGCCCGCCCCGACGCCGAACCATGATGCCAGGGTCGCGGCATATTGGTCGACCGAAACCGCGGGCAACAGCCGCCCCTGCCCCACATCGTCAGCGGTATTGTTACCAACGACCGGCGCCCGCCCGTAGAAGCGCTGCCCCGCCACCGCGCCGCCCATCACGAAATGGTGGCTGCCCCAGCCATGATCCGAACCGTCGTCGTTCGACTGCAGCGTGCGCCCGAAATCAGACGCGGTGAAGCTGGTCACCTGTTGCGCGACGCCCATCGCCACCGTCGTATCGTAAAAGGCCTTCATCGCATCGGACACCTTGCCGATCAGCGTGGGATGCTGCGCCATCAGCAGATCGTGCATGTCGAACCCGCCGATCGAGACGAAAAACACCTGCCGCCGGATGCCCAGCGTCTGCGACGCGGTGATCATCCGCGCCACCATCCGCAGCTGATCGGCAAGGCTGTTGTTGCTGGGGAAGAGCGGGAAGCCCGATGCCGGGGCCGCCCCCAGCGCGCTCGACAGCGTGGCATAGGTATCCAGCGCGCGCTTCGATACGCGCGCATGTTCATTGGCGAACATCTGCGTGCTCTGCGCGGTCATCAACGTGCGCAGCGTGGTGGCGGCGGTCGACGATCCGTACAGCGACTTGGCATTGTTGAGCAGCGCGACCGGCCCGCCGGTGCCCACCGCATATTGGACGGCCTGCTTCCCCGCGAGGAAGACGGCATTGCCGCTGGTATTGACGCAGGTGAGCGTGGAGGCGCCGTTCCCGCTCATGAACAGGTCGCCCATGCGCCCACCCCAGCCGCTGGTCGCGCCTTCGGGACTGGATGCCTGGAAATAGCTCGTCTGATCGTTGTGGCTGAACAGCTTCGGCGGCAGCTTCACCGAATTCTGCTGATATTGCGCCTTGGTGGTGGGCTGAACGAGCGTGCCGAGATTCAGCACCACTGCTGCCTTGCCGTCGGCGAACAACGACGCAAGGCCGCCCATCGTCGGCGCCAGCGCATATTGCCGCCCGCCATCCAGCCCAGTGCGCGGGGTGAGCAGCGTATTGGCCAGCGCGTCGCGCTGCAGGCCGATATTGGCGCGCGCCGCCCAATAGGCGTTGTAGCTCGCCTGGTCGTAAGGCACCACCGTGTTCGCGTAATCGTTGCCGCCCGCCAGATAGACGCACACCAGCGCCTTGTAATCAGTCGCGGTCGCGGCGGCGGCGTCACCGATCGCGGACAAGGTCGTCAGGAAGGGAGCGGCGGTGCCCGCGAGCGCCAGTTGGCCGGTACGCCGCAGGAAGGCGCGGCGCGATTGATCGTGCTGGAAGCGGCTCATCACTTCACCGTCAGATATTCGGGCGACGCAAGCGTCAGGAGGATCGCGATCTGCGTGCGCAGCGTCGCGGCGTTGGTGGCGGTGCTCGCGACGCTGTCGACCGCGGCGCGGATCGCGGTGATCGCGTCGCTGCCCAATTGCCCCGCCGCCAGGACGAGGTTGACCTCGTCGACCAGCGCGGCGCTGTCGGACGCCTTGGCGGCGAGTGCGGTATAGTCCGGCTTCATATCGCCGGTGCCGTTCGCCACCAGCGTGCTCATATAGTTGACATAGGCGACCACCGACTGTTCGTTGGTGATCTGGAATTCGGGCGCGACCAGCCCCGCCCCGGCGATCGCGGTGTCGGGGGGCGCATAGCCGGGGCGGAAGAAGTTGAACACCGACGGGCTGCGCCCCATCGACTGGCCCAGGCGCGATGACGGGCTGGACGTATCCCCGATCGCCCAGGCATTCGACGGCGAGGTAACGCCATAGGCGCGCGCCCAGCCGGTCAGGCGCATCACCGGCTCACGCAGCTTGCCCGCGCTGGCGCTGGAGAGCGCGGCGTCGCCACGCGCCTCGCTGTCGAGCAGGATCGCGCGGATCACTGCCTTCATGTCCCCGCGCACGCCGCTGCCATTGTCGGCGAAGACGGTCGCGACGCGCTGAATGTAGGCGGGTGACGGATTGCTGGTCACCAATCGCTGGATCAGCTGCTTTGACACGAACGGCGGCACATTGGGATGCGCGACGATGGCATCGAGCGCGGCGTTGATCGCCGCCATGCCCCCGCCCGAGACGGTGGTACCCAGAAAGGTCGACGTGCCGGTTTCGTTGAGCCCCGCGTTCATCACCAGCGGCTGCCGCATCCGATCGGGGGTGGTATTGTCGTTGGACGCCAGTTGCAGCCCGGTGAACACGCGCGCAAGGCCGGTCACATCCGCCTGTCCATAGGTTTCGAGCGGTACGCCGCCCGACGTCTTCACGCTGCCATCCATGTTCAGCTGGTACAGCCCCAGCGTGAACAGCTGCATCAGCTCACGCGCGTAATTTTCGTCCGGTTGTGCGCCGGTATTGGCATTCGCCTTGCGGTTGTTGAGGAAGGTCAGGAAAGACGCCATCGCCGCGTTGGTGGTGATCGCGCCGATCAGCGTGCGGAAACTGCCGAACGCATTGTCGAGCAGCACATCGACATAGGCCGCCATCGCGAATTGCGCCCACGACAGGTTCACGCCGCCGATGCCGACCACCAGCATGTCCAGCAACGCCATGCCGACCCGTTGCCGCAACTGATCCGGCTCGGCGATCAGCTGGCGCCACATCGTCGGATCGAACCCGGTTTCGATATTCATGTTGGCGGTGACGTTGAAACCGTTCTTCACCAGCCAATCCCAATGCGACGTCGCGCGCGGCATCGCGAACTGATCGGTCAACCAGCCCTCGAACCCCCGGGACACCAGCGCATCGATCGAGCCACGGGTCGCGCCCATCGTGGCCTGGCCCAGAAACCGGCTGGACTGCGCCGCCGACAGCGCGACCGGGGCAACCGTCACCGGTGTGGTGGACGACGATGTACCGGAAGTCGCACCGTCCCCGCCGCCGCCCCCGCAGGCCGCCAGCAAGAACGCCGGCAACGCCGCGCCGCCAGCCTTCACCGCGGACGGCGTGGCTACCGCATCAACCGCCAGCGTGCCGCGATCATCGGCCACGCGCAATCCATCGCTGTCCAGCATCGAACCCCCTGCCCGGTGCTGATACCCCTCACCGGCCCGAGCGCTGACACTAACGACGGGTCGTTAACGAAAACTAACCTTCACGATCGCTACGGCGCGCGCCGGCGTCGGTTTGACGCAACGCGCCGCCGTCACGCGGTGGCCAGCACCCCGGTTGCGACCACCGGCCCGGTGGGCGCGGCGCCGGGCGCACCGCCCAACGGCTCGATTGAAACCGCGATCGTGTCGGTTGGGCGCGGCAGCTCCCGCACGGTCAGGGTGATCCGCCCGGCCGCGTCGGTATGCAATATCCCCAGCGCCACCGGCACCTTGTCCGGGCCGATCCGCCAAAACTCCGCGCTGCGGCCCGCCGGCACCTCGATCGCGCCGCCCAGCCGCAGCGTTCGTGTCGTCTGGTCGATCACGATCGCCACCGGCGCGCGCTCCTGCCCCGGTGTGGGGGCCAGTGCCGCGACCAGCAGCGGGCGCTGCGCCGGGGCGACGGGCACTGGCATCGGGGGCGGGGAAGCCGGGATCAGCAGCATCGCCGCAAGGGACGCCGCGATCGCGCCACCCGCCACCCCCGCGCCCAACCAGCGCCAGCGAGGCGCGCTCTTGCCGGGTAACGCCAGGGGTGCCGTTCCATCCCGCTCGTGAGGTTCGCGCAGCAATGCCTCGATCCGCTCTTCCAGCGCCGGCGGCGGCGTGGCACCGGCGTATTCGGCCAGCAACGGCGCCAACTTCAACTGCCACCACGCCACCTCTTCGGCGAAGGCGGGGTCGGCGAGCAATCGCTCCAGCGCCGCCGCGCGATCGGCATCGTCGAGCAGGCCCAGCACAAGTTCGGCGGCAAGAAGGCGATCGTTAGCGGTCATCGTCGAGGCAATCCCGTAAACGAAGCAATGCGCGTCGTACCATCGACTTCATCGTCGGCAACGGCACCTCGGCGCGTTCCGCGAGTTGCGAATAGGTGAACCCGTCCATGAACGCGGAGCGGATCGCCGCACGCGGGCGATCCTCCAGCGCGTCGAGGCAGGCCCGCAACCGCGCCACCTCCTCCTCGCTGATCAGCGCTTCGTCGGCCTCGACAGCATCGTCGGCGGGCTCGCCGGGCCACGCAGCGCCGGGCGCCGGAAGCGGGTCGGGCGCCGGCCGTCGATTGGCACGCCGCCAGTCGAGCGCGCGATTGCGAGCGATCGCCGCCAGCCACGTGACCGGGCTGGCGCGCGTCGCGTCGAACGATCCCGCCCGCCGCCAGATGGTAAGATAGACTTCCTGCAAGACGTCTTCCGCTGCCTGTCGTTCGCCGCAGATACGTAGGCAGATGCCAAACAGCTTCCTGACCGTCAGATCATAGACGCGGCGGAACGCGACGCGATCGGCGAACCCGGTGGCGATCAGCGCCCCGCGCAGGGCCTCCCGCCGGGCTCGTAGCGTCGCGGATGGGTCCGCTGGGTACGGTTCCGGACGCTTCACCATAATTCCTGACGACCCTGCATCCACTTCATTGCCGGAAACGTATCTACAACCGCCCGATCAAGCAAAGATCGTTTTGTTTCTGCGCTCGGGCCAAGGGAGGTGCCGAAGTGACCACGCAAGAAGATCAATTGATCGAAACCTTCGAAGCCCGATCGCGCCGTCGCGCCGATCGTCGCGCATTCTTCACCGCCGCCATCGGCGCGGCTGCCGTCGGCTCTGCCTTCGCTTATTCGGATCCGGCCAAGGCGCAGGCCAGTGTCACTGACGCGGACATCCTGAATTTCGCGCTCAACCTCGAATATCTCGAGGCGCAATTCTATCTCTACGCAGTCAATGGCGCGGGTCTGCCCGCCAATCTGACGACGAGCGGCAGTGGCGCGGCCGGCGGCACCGTAACCGGCGGCGCGGCGGTCAATTTCACCGGCGAAACGTTGATCGGTGCGTATGCGCGCGAGATCGCCGCCGATGAGCAGGCGCATGTCGCCTTCCTGCGCACCGCGCTGGGCAGTTCAGCGGTAGCAATGCCCAACATCAACATTTCCGGCGATGCCAACGGCCCCTTCACCGCCGCTGCGCGTGCCGCGGGCGTGGTCGGCTCGACGGGGGTGTTCAACCCCTATGGCAGCCCGACCGACTTCCTGCTCGGGGCGTTCATCTTCGAAGACGTCGGCGTCACCGCCTATAAGGGCGCGGCGGCGTTGATCAGCAACAAGACCTTCCTCGAGGCAGCGGCAGGCATTCTCGCGGTGGAGGCCTATCACGCCGCGATCGTGCGGACGACGCTGTACGCGCGCGGCGTACAGGCGCTGATCGACGCGACCGAGAAGATTTCGGCGGCGCGCGACACGCTCGATGGCTCGACGGTCGACGATGCGGTCCGCGGTCTTGGCATCGACGATGACCAGGGGATCGCCCCGAGCGGTACCGCAAGCGCGCCGGTGTCCAACATCGCGCCGCTGAACAGCAACGGTCTCGCGTACAGCCGGTCGCCCGGCCAGGTGCTGAAGATCGTCTATCTCAGCTCCACCACCACCACCATGGGTGGCTTCTTCCCCAATGGCGTCAACGGCAACATCCGGTCGACCAGTTGACCGGCGGATGCCGCGAACACGCTTCAACAGACGCTATGCACAGGGAAATTCAATCATGATCGATCCGCACAAGGCTCTCGATATTCTGACCGCCGCCGACGCCCGACGCGCCGCGCGCCGCCAGTTCCTCAAATTCGCCGGCACCAGCACACTCGTCGCGGGTGGCGCGGCATTGCTGTCGGGCTGCTTCGACAATGACGAGGATCTTCCCATCCCCTCGCCGACCCCCTCACCATCGCCGACCCCGACCAGCGCGGCGCCCTCGGACAGCGACGTCCTCAATCTCGCGCTGAACCTGGAATATCTCGAAGCACAATTCTATCTCTACGCCGTCAATGGCACTGGCCTGCCGGCGAGCCTGACGTCCAGCGGCAGCGGCGCCGCGGGCGGCACCGTGACCGGTGGCGCGCAGGTGAATTTCGCGAGCGACCCGCTGGTTGGCGCCTATGCGCGTGAGATCGCGGCGGACGAGCAGGCGCATGTCGCGTTCCTGCGCACCGCGCTCGGCAGCGCGGCGGTGGCGATGCCGAACATCAATATCTCCGGCGACGCCAATGGCGCGTTCACCGCAGCCGCCCGCGCGGCAGGGGTGATCGGCAGCACCGACACGTTCAACCCCTATGCTTCGCCAGAACTCTTCTTGCTGGGCGCCTTCCTGTTCGAGGACGTCGGCGTCACTGCGTACAAGGGCGCGGCGCCGCTGTTGACCAACAAGACCTATCTGGAGGCCGCCGCCGGCATCCTTGCGGCGGAAGCCTATCACGCCGGGCTGGTCCGCACCGTGCTGACCGCAAAGGGCATCGCGACCAGTGCGCTCGTCACCAACGCGGGCAAGATCTCCGACGCGCGTGACCTGCTTGACGGCACCCCCACCAATGACGACGTCCGCGGCATCGGCGCCGATGACGATCAGGGCATCGCACTGGCCGGCACGACGGCGGCGCCGATCGCCAATATCGTTCCGACCAACAGCAACGGGCTCGCCTACAGCCGGTCGAGCGCGCAGGTGCACAACATCGTGTATCTCAACGCCACGGGCGCCAACCGTACCAGCGGCGGCTTCTTCCCGAACGGGACCAACAATCCCAACGCGAGCCTGCGCGTCGGCCTCTGATCGACCCGTATCTTCCTCGACGCGGCGGTGCTCCCCTGCCCGCCGCGTCCTTTTTTTTGGATTGACCCTACCGCCAGCCGCCGCGCCGCGCGGCCTCTTCCGCCGCACGATCGAGTGGCTCGCCAGCGATCATCGCATCGACCACCTGCGCGGTCGCGTCATCGTCTCCCGCCATGCGATAATCGGTGACGGCATGCGTCACGGGCACTGCGTAGCGTAGCTGCCACGCGGACGGCCCCCGACACGCCACACCGGCAACATGCTGCCCGGTGAAACGACGACACAGACGACCGTCCTGCGCCCGAAACGAGAGGTTCACCCGTATCGGGCCCGCCTCACCCGACAATTGCCGGTCGAGCGCGCCGCCGATCGGCGCGGCCAGCGCCAGCGCGTCGGTTCGATCGCCCAGACCGACGGGCACGCGGCTATTGTGGCCGATCACGACCCCGACGATCAGGCTGGCAGCGATCGCGCCACCGACGCCCCACCAGCCTCGCCGGGCCGTGCCGCTCGGGGCGGCAGCGGCGGCACGCTCCGCCCGGACCGCCGCCAGCGAGATGATGGGGGCCGGTGCGGGCGAGGTCGGGCTGCTGACGGTCTGCGCGGATCGCGCGAGGGGATCGAACGCCGCCGCGAACCGCGCCTTCATCGCACGATGCCGCTCCGCCAGCTCGCGCAGCGCTGGTTCCGCCGCCGCCCGGGCCGCGACGCGCGCGGCGGTGGCATCGTCCAGCTCGCCATCGACCCAGGCGATGATCATGGCCTCATCAACGCTGTCGGCCATCGCCTATGCCTCCATCATCGCCAACAACGCCTGGCGTCCACGCACCAGCCGGCTGGTCAGCGTCCCCATCGGTATATCGAGGACGCCCGCCGCGTCCGCATAGGACAGCCCCTCGATCATCACCAGCGCCACCGCCTCGCGCTGCTCGTCGGGCAGCCGCGCCAGCGCCCGCATCAGGTAGGAGAGCTCGACCCGCGATTCCGCACCCCCGTCCATCCCGACCGCCAGCCCCTGCTCCTCCGGCGCCAGCGGCGCATCGCGACGGCGTGTCGCGCGCGTCGTATCGATCCACAGGTTGCGCAGGATGCGATAGGCCCAGGCCTCGAAGTTGCTGCCGACCTGCCACTGGTCGCGCGCGCGCAGCATCCGCTCCGCCGCCGCCTGCACCAGATCGTCCGCGTCGGCGGGGCTGCGCGTCAGCCCATGCGCGAACCGCCGCAGCCGCGGCAGCACGTCGGGCAAGCGTCGTTCGACCTCGTGCAAGGATGCTCCGTCCGGTTCGCATACGGATGAAACGACACCCGCTTGTCGTTTCATCCCTTGAACGGCAAAAAAAGGGAAGATGATGATCAAGCCTTGGGTGCTCATCGCGGGCCTGGCGCTGGTATCGCCGGCGAGCGCGCAATTGCTCGGCGGCGGCGGCGTGGGTGGCACCGTCGGCCCGCTGGTGGGCGGCGTGACCGGCCCGTTGCTGGATCTGCCGCGCGGGACGTCCTCCGTCGCGGCGCGCGCCATCGGTGATCTCGGCGGCCCGCTGATGGCGGTCGACGGCGCGATACGGGATTTGAGCCCGGCCGATCTGCTGTCGCTGCGCCGCGCCCGCCTGCGCGCGCTGGTACGCGATCATCGTGCCGAGCTGGACGTGGATGATGACGGCAATCCGATCCGCCGCGATACGATCCTCGCCATCGGGCTGGCCCCGGGGGCGGTGGCGGCGATCAGGGCCGCCGGCTTCACGATCACCGAAGCGGACGGTGCCTCGACGCTCGACATCGGCGTCGTCACGCTCACGCCGCCCAGCGGCCGCTCACCGCGCAAGGCGCTCGACACGCTGCGCACGCTCGATCCAGCCGCGACGTTCAGCTTCGACCATATCTACGAACCCGCGCATGCGCCGCTCGCGCCGCTGCCCGGTGTCGCGCCGGCGGCGGGAAGCACGGAAGCCGGTACCCGCGCACCGATCGGCTTGATCGACGGTGGCGTCGGCCAGCATGCCGCGTTCGCGGGGGTCATGATCGAGCAACGTGGCTTCGCGGGTACGCCGCGACCCAGCGGGCACGGCACCGCCGTGGCTTCGCTGCTGGTCGGTCGGGTGGGCGCGTTTCACGGCGCCGCGCCGGGCACGCCGCTGTTGGTGGCGGACGTCTATGGCGGCAACGCGAGCAACGGCTCTGCCGCCGCGATCCTGCGCGCGATGGGATGGCTGGCGCAACGCGGCGTGCGCGTCATCAACATCAGCCTGGTCGGCCCGCCTAACGCGGTGCTGGCGGCGGGGGTCCATGCTTTGGCGGCACGCGGCATCCGGCTGGTCGCGGCGGTTGGCAACGACGGTCCCGCCGCGCCACCGGCCTATCCCGCCTCCTACCCCGGCGTGATCGCCGTCACCGGCGTCGATGCGCGGGGCAGAGCGCTGATCGAGGCGGGCAAGCCCCTCCATCTCGATTTTGCCGCGCCGGGGGCGGACATGGTCGGCGCGCTGCCGGGCGGCGGATGGGGGCGCGTGCGCGGTACCAGTTTCGCGGCGCCGCTGGTCAGCGCTCGGCTGGCACTGGCGGGCACGGTCGACGCCCTCGCGGCGGAAGCACGCCCCGGCCACGGCCGCGTCGGCCGCGGCGTGGTATGTGGAAGCTGCGCGATCGCGCCGCGCGCGGTGGGGCTTAGATAAGCGACAGGCCACCAAAAAAAATACAGCGGGCGGGATGAAACGGCAGAACGGTGTCGTTGCTCTTTCAGAAGCCGGACGGAAACCCAGCCGTCTGGCCTGTCGATGAAAAGGAGACAGATGATGAGCAACGGCAATCCCCATCGGATCGGCCTGATGATCGCGGCGGCATTGGTGACCGGCCTGGCTACCCTGCCCGCGTCCGCGCAATTGCTCGGCGGTGGCGGCGGCGTGCTCGGCGGTGCCGGTGGCCTGGGCGGCACGGTCGGCAGCACGTTGGGTGGTGCCGGCGGGATCGACCACAGGCTCGGCTCCGCGACGGGCGGCGCGTCGAACCGGATCACCGGATCGGGCAGCGCCAGCGGCTCACGCTCGGTCGACACCCGATCAGGCAAGGT
>NZ_JBELIE010000167.1:0-6946 GCF_042091075.1 Sphingomonas sp.
CCTGACGCACGTCGGCCTCGGTCAGCGCGCCACGGCCACGCAACCGATCGAACACTCCGCCAAGACGATCGCTCAGGCTATCGAACATGCCATTCCTTCCTCATCCGGCCCCAAACGCAAAAGCGCCGGCGGGCGAAACCTCGCCGGCCAGCGTGCACCACATGGGCGCTTATCCAATGCGTTCAACGACGGAACGTGCGCGGCGCTATAGGCGCATCATCACCGCAGGGCAAGTCACCTATGCCGGGCGCGCCGCCCGCCGGCGCCAATGCAGCACGCCGGTGGCGAACAGGACCGACGGCGCCAGTCCGATCAGCAGCGCCAGCACGCGCGTCGGCAAGCCAGCGATCGTCCCGTCATGCAGCGGCCGCACCCAGGCGTTGACCATCGCTCCCGCACCGGCACGGCGGACATCGCGCACCGACAGCACCCGCGCGTCGACCTGATCGACAAACACATAGCTGCCGGGGAAGCGCCGATGTGGGTCACCGGGCACCTGGAACCGCGCGCGCACCGGCACGGCAGTCGAGACAGGCACGTCGAAGAATACCAGCCGGCCGTCAGGCAAGGCGCGATACGCGGCAGCCAGCATGAGGCGGATCGGCGCGCGAGGCCCGCTGCGCCCCGGCGGCGGCACCGTCACCGGCGCGGGGGCCAGCAACGCCCCCGCCACTTCTGGCAACGCCAGCAGCACGCCGGTCCCCGTCAGGACGATCAGGATCGCCGCACTGCCAAGGCCGCTCCATTTATGCAGGTCGCGCCAGCGGCGGATCGGCGCCGCGCGGCGCTTGAACGCCAGCGCCTTGCGCCAGCTGCCGCGCGGCCACCAAGCCCATAGCCCGGTGGCGAGCAACACCAGCATCGCCACCCCCGACCAGCCCACAATCTGCCCCCCGGTATCGCCCATCAGCAACGCCATGTGCACTTCGTACACCCAGCTCATCAGATAGCCGCCCCATGGCTGCGCCCGGACGATCCGGGCGCCGTCGGGCGCAAACCACACCATCATGCGATCGGCGTGATGCCCCGCCATCGCATAATAGCGCGCCGGGATCGCCCCTCCCGCCCCGGTCAGTTCGAAGCTCCACTTGCCGGCCGGATCATGACCATGCGCGAGCGCGGTGGCGATCACGCGGTCCCAGACCGGCGAGCACGCATCGGGTGCGGCGCCCCCGCCGGACTCGACCACCGGATGCAACCCCGCATCGATCGCGGTGTAGAAGACCAGCGCGGAGCCGGTCAGCCCGATCAGCGCGAACAGCCCGCCCACCGTCATGCCAAGCCACAGATGGACGCGGCGGACGGCGCGCCGCAGGGTTGCGCCCGACACCGCTCAGAACCGCGACGTCAGCGTGACGTCGAACGACCGCGGCGCGCCGATATAGACGTTGGTCGACGGATAGCCCGAATATTCGCCGTAGAACGCATCGGTCAGGTTCCTGCCGCGAATTGCGATCGCGGCACGCGCGCCGACCGGCACCGTCAGCGAGGCGTCGAACACGTCATGCCCCGCGACGCGGATCGTATTGGCGGTGTCGGTGTAGAAGGCGCCGGCATGGCGCCAGGATCCGCCAATCACGACCTTGCCAGCGATGGTATAGGCCAAGGCGCCGTTCACCGTCGTCGCGGGCACGTTGATCGGCCGATTGCCGGCACGGTCGAACGCCTTGCCACCAATCGTTTCGGTCAGCTGGTCGTAGCGCGCATCCGTGTAGGATGCGCCGACGGACAATTGCAGTGCCGGCACCGGCCGCACCACGCCGGACAGCTCCACGCCCTGCGACGACTGCCGCCCACCCTGCACCGTGTTGGCGGGATTGGTGGGATCGCGGGTCAGGATGTCGCGTTGCTCGATGCGATAGGCGGCGCCCGTCGCGCTGATCCGCCCGCCCCAGCCGCTCGCCTTGAACCCGGCCTCATAGGCGCGGCCACTCGTCAGCCGGTATCGGCTGTTGGTGATCGAGGCGAGCAGGATCGACGATACCGGAGATACCGCGGTGGTATATTGCGCATAAAGCGTCAGCCCCGGCGTCACGTCGAACGTGCTGCCCGCGCGCCATGAGACCGGGTCGAAGGTCGGCGCGTTACGGTCAACCGCGCCGGTCACGTTCTGGATCGTCGCCCGGTCGAGCGCGATATGGTCCCAACGGATCCCGCCAACCAGCAGCCAGCGTGACGACAGGTTGAAGGCATCCTCCGCGAATACCGACGTCTGCGTCAGCCGTGAATCGAACGTCACATTGCCGCTGGTGAAGATTGCGGTGCCGACGGGCAACGACAGCAACGCCGGACGGCGCACGTCGACCGCCGCCAGCACCGTCGCGGGCGCCTGCTGGCGCAGGCTGACGAAGTCGGTGTGGTTATGCTCCACGCCCAGCGTGGCGCGGTTGCGATGTCCCGCGATCGAACTGTCGTTGGCGATCGCGCCGCGCGCGTTCCAGAACTGGTGATCGTGACGGAAATCCTGGAAGGTCTGCCGGAAACTGCCGTTCGGAAATGCCGCCGTGGGCGCGACGAACGTCTGCGTGTCCGCGAGCACGAAGGCGCGGTCGGCGGTGTAGCGCATCAGGTCGAGCGACACCGTCCAGCCGGTGCCCAACAACCAGTCGATCCGTGCACGGACGGTGGTTTCGTCCGCACCGGAAAAGCCGCCCTCGGGATTGTAATTCTGCCGCCGCAGCGCGCGGTCTGCCACCAGCCCGGTGCTGGAGGTTACCGCGCCGCTCGGGTCCAGCGCATAGGCCGCCGGGATCAGCGGCAGTCCCTGATAGGTCGCCGCATAGCGATCCTCGAAATGATCGACCGCCACCAGCAGCGAGAATCGATCGTCCGGCTTCCACAGCACGCTTCCGGTCAGCCCGGCGGTGGTGGTGCGGTTACGATCAACGTCATACAGGCTGTCGCTGCTGCGGTAGCTCGCATCCGCGCGCACCGCGATCGTCTCCGCCACCGGCAGATTGACCCCGCCCGCGGCATAGACCGTATCGAAGCTGCCGATCGACAGCAGCGTATCGAGATGCCGCTCCCCCAATACCGGCCGGCGGGTCACCTTGTTGATGACGCCGGCCAGCGCCCCCTCGCCATACAGCACCGAAGCGGGGCCCTTCAGCACCTCGATGCGGTCGAAATGCCAGCTGTTGGTGTCGCGCTGAACGACCGTCGAGGTCGATACGCGCACGCCGTCCTGCAGGATCGAGACGGTATTGCCCGAGAAGCCGCGCAGGCTGACCACCGCGGGATTGCCCGGCACGTTGCCGGAGACCGCGCCGACGACGGTATCGAAGATCTCGCGCGCGGTGCGCAGCCCGCGCCGTTGCAGATCGTCCTGGGTCAGCACCTCGACGCTGGCGGGCAATTCACGCGCCGACAGGCCCAGCCGGCTCGCCGCCTGGGATGTGGTATCAAGGTGCAGCGGATCACGCTCCGCGGTGACGACGATGCTGCCATCGCCCGCGGGATCGCTCGTTTGGGCGCGCGCGGGTGCGGCCAGTATCAGGCAGGGCGCCGTCGCGCCCGCCAGCAACAGATATCGGAACATGTTGAAACCCCTCTGTCCCCGCGCGCCGTTGCGCGCAGGGCGGTATTCGGATCGCGCCATCGGCGACGGCGCGGCAGATCGGGTCAGAGGATGGCGGGTGGCCCGCGGAGCGGCGGCCTGAGATAAGGACGCGCAACCGGCACCACCGCCGCGCCGACGACCAGACCGATCGTCATGATGAAGACGATCAGCGCGACAAGCTGGACCGGATCGATCGCCCCCAGCGCCGCCGCCGACAGGCCCGCGAAGGCGCAGGGCATTTCGGCGCCGACATGGGACGGCGCGTGTTCATGGCCGGCATCGTCCGCATGGTGCATCGCGGCCATGGGCGACATGCCCGGCATCGCATCGCCCCCACCCATCGATGCGGGTGTGGCCGGAGCCGCCGGCATCATGCCCGGACAGACGATCATCGCGACGCGGCCATGATCGACCGCGATCATATAACCCGCCGGAACGATCAGCTTCAACAGCAGCGCCGCCGCGACGAACAGCGCGGCGAGACGGCGTTGCGTCAGAAGGGAGCGGGCGGCGAGCACGGCCGGCTGCCTATCGCGCCCCGCCCCACGTGTCACGCGCGCGATGCCGCGTCCCGCTGCTGCCAGCATGATTGCCCGGCACCGCAACGCCGCCGCCCGAAGACCCGGACATGGTGCATGCATGGTCGAAAAGACAGCCTCGTCAATCGACTATCCATCACTTATGTAAGGTATGTGCCGGACCAGAGCACGAACGCCTACCGCCTGGGGACTGACGAGCATTGCCGGATTTCGAGGAAGAAGCGCGGATCGTCCGCGAACTGATACGCTCGGGCAGCGGCCCCGATCCTTTCTCCTCGGCGGTTCGCGCTACCCGTATGCCGATGCTGATCACCGATCCGCGCCAACCCGACAATCCGATCGTCTTCGCCAATGCCGCCTTCGCCCGGCTCACCGGCTATCGGCGGGCCGATATCATCGGCCAGAACTGCCGCTTCCTGCAAGGGCCAGCCACCGATCGTGACGAAGTCACCCGTCTGCGCGCCGCGATCAAGGCGAGGGAGACGATCGAACTGGAATTGCTCAACTACAAGAAGGATGGGGAGACCTTCTGGAACCGGCTGCTGGTATCGCCGGTGTTCAACGACGATGGCCAACTGACCTATTTCTTCGCATCGCAGTTCGACGTGACGTTGCAGCGCGAACGACTGACGCAATTGCAGCATGACCGTGACTCTCTTGAGGAGCAGGTGGCGGTGCGCATGGCGGAATTGCGCGCTTCCGAGGAATTGCTGCGCTTCGCGCTCGAGGCCGGGCGGCTCGGCTCCTGGCGGGTCGAACTGGCGACGCAGCATCTGACCGCGTCGGACGAGTGCAAGCGGATCTTTGGCCGCGACCCCGCCGATCAGATGACGCTGGAGGATCTGCGTACCGCGATCCATCCCGACGATCGCGAGCGCCAACGTGAAGCGATCGATCGCGCGGTGAACGAACGCAGCCTGCTGGATATCGAATACCGGCTGACCACCCCCGCCGGAGAGGAGCGCTGGGTGCAGATCCGCGGCCAAAGCCAGCATGCGCCCGATGGCAGCCCGGTCGCGATCGTCGGCACGTCGCAGGACGTCACCGAGCGGCGACGCGCGGAAGAGCATCGCACGCTGCTCGCGCATGAGCTGCGCCATCGCGTCAAGAACACGCTGACCTCGCTGCAGGCGGTCGTCGCGCAAACCCTGCGCCGTGCCGACACGCTGGAGGACGCCGCCGATACGCTGGAGGCACGTATCCAGGCGATGGCGCGGGTCAACGACCTGTTGATCCAGCAACAATTCGAGGGTGCGTCGATGCGCGACCTGCTCGCACGCACGCTGGCGCCGTTCGGGATCGAGGAAGCGGAGCGTTTCCGGCTCGACGGCCCGGAAGTGCATTTGCCGCCACGGCTGGTCGTCGCCTATGCGCTCGCGATCCACGAGCTGGCCACGAACGCAACCAAATATGGGGCGCTGACGGCGGAGGCCGGCCGGATCGACCTGCGGTGGACGGTCGCGCGCGAAGGTTCGCACCGTCGCCTCGATCTGGTGTGGGAAGAAAGCGGCGGCCCGGCGGTGGCGGCACCCGACCGTACCGGCTTCGGCACGCAATTGATCCAGCGGGTGCTGGCGAAGGAAACCGGCGGCTCGGCTGACATCGATTATGCCGCCGCCGGCGTCCGCTTCCGCTCGAGCGCGATCCTGTTCGACGCGGTGCAGGACGAACTGGCGCTCACCGCCTGACACAGGGGCCCTGCGCCCGCGCGATCGCCGCCGCTGAGGCACGGCGGGACGCTTCGCCTATATGACACGCGCGAGCTTCATGACCGCGGTCAGACCACCGCCACTTCGGCCAGCCGCTCCTCCAGATGGGCCTGCTCGGCAAGGACGGCTTCCGGTACGTAGCCGAGCCGCGCCAGCGCAGCGGCGTTCGCCTCGGCCTCGCGCCGCCAGATGACGGGGTCCACCGTCAGGATCGCGTCGGCGACCGGGCCCATGCCCGAGACGTCCAGCGCGTCGGGTGCCGGCACCCGGCCGATCGCGGTATCGCTCGCCTCCGCGCGCTGCTCGAGCCGTTCTACGATCCACTTCAGGACGCGCACATTGTCGGCAAAGCCGGGCCACAGGAACCGGCCATCGCGATCCTTGCGGAACCAGTTTACCAGGAACAGGCGCGGCAGGCGGCGCGCGTCGCTCTCCGCGGCCGCGCCCAGCCGGATCCA
Source organism: Sphingomonas sp. (assembly GCF_042091075.1). Taxonomy (GTDB): domain Bacteria; phylum Pseudomonadota; class Alphaproteobacteria; order Sphingomonadales; family Sphingomonadaceae; genus Sphingomonas. The sequence continues at coordinate 6,266 of NZ_JBELIE010000167.1, forward strand.
GTGCTCCAGATACGAACCGATATCATAGCCGAGGAACGGCAGCATCGCGAACGGGTCGCGCCGCAGCTCGCCCACCTGGTTCTCCGCCGCCGCCGTGCCCTCCGACGCCATGTTGGTGGCCAGATACACGCCATGGCTCCAGCTATACGCCTCGGTCACGAGCGGCACCGCGGTCGCCCGGCGGCCGCCGAACAGGATCGCGCCGATCGGTACGCCGGCGGGATCGGCCCATTCCGGTGCCATCGACGGGCATTGTGCCGCCGCCACCGTGAACCGCGCATTGGGATGCGCGGCGGGCTTGCCGCTGGCGGGATCATAGGGCTGCCCGGTCCAGTCGATCAGCCCGGCGGGCGGCTGCGGGGTCAGGCCCTCCCACCAGACGTCGCCATCGGCGGTCAGCGCGGTGTTCGTGAAGATCACGTTGGCGCGCAGCGTTTCGATCGCGTTGCGGTTGGTGAGCGGGCTCGTCCCCGGCGCGACGCCAAAGAATCCGGCCTCGGGATTGATCGCGCGCAACTGCCCCTCGTGATCGAAGCGCATCCAGGCGATGTCGTCCCCGATCGTCTCGGCGCGCCACCCCTCGATCGGCGAACCGATCATCGCCAGATTGGTCTTGCCGCACGCGCTGGGGAAGGCGGCGGCGACATAATGGCTGGCGCCGCTGGGCCCGGTCAGCTTCAG
>NZ_JBELIE010000168.1:0-6803 GCF_042091075.1 Sphingomonas sp.
GGGCCGAGATCGTCACCAATCCGGCGATGCTTTATCTCGCGATCGGCATTCTGGGCGCGACGGTGATGCCGCACAATCTGTATCTGCATTCCTCGATTGTCCAGACCCGCGCCTTCAAGGGAAGTAGCGCGGGGCGCCGCGAGGCATTGACGCTGGCGACGATCGATTCGACCGTCGCGCTGGGGCTGGCGTTCTTCATCAATGCGGCGATCCTGATCCTCGCCGCCGCGACGTTTCACAGCGCCGGCCGGTTCGAGGTCGCGGAGATCGAGGAGGCGCATGCGTTGCTGGCGCCGATGCTGGGCGTCGGCGCGGCGAGCGTGGTGTTCGCGATCGCGCTGCTCGCGAGCGGGCAGAATTCCACCGTCACCGGCACGCTGGCGGGCCAGATCGTGATGGAGGGGTTCCTTGACCTGCGGCTGCCGGTGTGGCTGCGCCGGCTGGTGACCCGCGCGATCGCGATCGTGCCGGCGGTGATCGTCGTCGCCAGCGCGGGGGATCGCGGCGCGACCGATCTGCTGATCCTCAGTCAGGTGGTGCTCAGTCTGCAATTGCCGTTCGCGGTGATCCCGCTGGTGGCGTTCACCGCCAATCGTGGGTTGATGGGCGAGTTTGCCGCGCCGCGCTGGCTGGCGGCGGTGGCCTGGGGGATCGCGGCGGTGATCGTCGCGCTGAATGGCTATCTGTTGTGGGGATATGTGGCGGGCTGACCGGGGGGCGGCGGAGCGCGTTATTCGCCCTGGTATTTGATCTCCAGGAACCGCCCCCGCGTCGCCAGCGCATCAAGATCGCCCTGCGCCAGTTGCGTGCTCATCGCACCGATCTCGCGCTCGATCACTTCCAGACCGTCGACCAATTGCTGATCCGGGGTCTTGCCGTTGCGCGGCGTGGCGCGCAACGCGGCGGGAACGCGCTGATAGTCGCGCACGAAATCGGGCAATTGCTCCCCCACCAGCCGTCGCACGTCGGCCGCCGCCGGGCTTTCCTCGGCCAGTGCCGCCATTTGCACCCCCAGGGTATCGAGCCGCTGGTCGATGCGATCCAGCATCGCGATCGCGGGCGCCGGCAGGGTCGGGCGCTGCGCGTCGAGCCAGCGCGCGGTCTGCATCGGCAGTGCCTTCAGCTCGGCGCGTGCGATCCGCTCGGGGGTGGGAACCGGGGTGGCCGGGGCAAAGGCGATCACCAGCGTCACCGCGATCATCGCCATCATCACCGCCAGCGCCCCGAACATGCCCAGTGGCATGATGATCGCGCCGAACAGCCCCGCCGCGATCAGGATCGTCAGATTGGCCGCGGCGATCGCCAGCGCGCGCGCCTTTGCCCCGCCACGGCCACGACGCGGGCTGCGCTGGAGCGGGATCAAGCCATCGGTCGTGCGGCCTGCCACGCGATCCGCCGTCGCGCGTGCGGCGATGATCGCCTGATCGGTCTCGCTGCTGGGGGGGAGCGTCACAGCGCCTCCAGCTTGAACTGGTCGGCGGGCCCGGCGACGCGATTCTGGCTCGCCCCCTCCGCCCGGGCGATATAACCGCGCGACTTTTCCACCTCATTGCCGAGCGTGTCGATCGTCGATTTCATGCTGTCGAGCGCCTTCAGCTTGAAGGTGTCGATCGCATCCATCGTATCGTAGATGTTCTGAAACGCACGCTGCAGCGTTTCCAGCGGGATGGTCGAGGCGGCGGCCTGCTCGTGGATCTGCGCGGTATTCTGGCGCAACAGCTTCCCGGTCGAATCGATGATGTTCGCGGTGGTGGTGTTGAGCTGGGTGATCTGGTCGAGCACCAGTTTCTGGCTGGTCAACGCCTGCGCGACGGTGACGGCGGTCCGCAGTGCGGCGACGGTGGTGGTGCTGGCGCGATCGACGCCCTTGATCAGTTCGACGTTGTTCTTCTTCACCAGATCGAGCGCCAGATAGCCCTGCACCGTCACCGCCATCTGGGTCAGCAGGTCTTGGGTGCGCTGGCGGGCGTAGAATAGCGCGGTCTCCCGGATTGCCTTCGCCTTGGCGGGGTCGCTGTGATCGAGATCGTTGGCGGTTTCCTCCAGCTTGGCGTCCATCGTGCGCGAGAGATGGATCATCTGCTCCAGCCGCCCCATAGCGGTCCACAGATTGGCGCGTTCGGTGTCGATCGCGGCATTGTCCATCAGCAACTCGTCCTTGCCCGAACCGAGGCTCTTCAGGATCGAGGCGATGTGCGTCTGGCTCGATTTGTAGCTGTCGAAATAATTGCGCATCCGGTTGCCGAACGGGATGATCCCGAACAGTTTCTGCGGCGCGGTCAACTTGCCACGCTTGCCGGGGTCGAGATCCTCGACCACGCGGCGCAACTGCGCAAGGTCCCGCCCGACGCCGCTTTCCTGATCCATCGCCTTCACCGGGCGATCGAGAAAGCGGTTGGACTGCCCCGCGGCATCGCGGATTTCCTTTTGCCCCATCGCGGTGATCGCATCGACGCGTTTGCCGAAGGCGGGGCTGTTGGCATCTTCCGCCACCAGTTCGGCGACGAACTGGTCGACACGCCGCTCCAGCTCGGTGCGGGTGCCCTGATCGACGGGTACCAGGCCGGCGGCCCGCTCGGCGGGGACCGCGGGCACCGGATCGGGTGGGGTCAGCACCAGCGCCGGTTCGGCCGTCAGCGTGTTCGGCACGGTATCGGGCGTCGTGGCCATCGAACGTCTTCCTTCCCTCGTCGTGTCGGAACGATGCGCGTTACTTTTGTCACCGGCCCGCCGTTCCTCATCGTCTGTGTTGCCTATGTAAGACGCTGCCGTGACAGCGTCCAGCCATCCCGGCGTTCACTTGCGGACCGACACGACCTTGTCACGAAAGCCTAATAGTTGCGCTCCCATAGCATGTTCGGGGGAACTTCGATGTCGCGTCAATTTTTTGGCGGCGCTGCCGCGCTGCTGCTCGTCGGCGTATCGCCTGCCGCGTTCGCCCAGGCGTCGGTGCAGCCGACGGCCGGGCCGAATGACGACGATATCATCGTTACCGCGCAAAAGACCGAGCAGCGGATCGAGGATGTCCCGCTGACCGTGTCGGCGGTGACGGGGCAGCGCATGGCGCAGATCGGCGTCAATTCGCTGTCGGAACTGGCGATGTACGTCCCCGGCCTGCGTATTCAGGAGCAGAGCGCGAACAACCCGGGCTTCGTGATCCGTGGCATCACGTCCGATTCCGGATCCTCGCAACAGGGCGCGCGCGTCACGCTCTACTACAATGGTATCGACATCTCGCGCTCGCGCGGGGCGTATCAGGACCTGTACGACGTCGAGCGGATCGAAGTGGTGAAGGGGCCGCAGGCGACGCTGTTCGGCACCGCCGCCGCCGTCGGTGCGGTGTCGATCATCTCCGCCAAGCCCCGGCCAGGGTTTTCGGATGCGATTACCGCCTCATACGGCAACTACAATCGCGCGCAGGTGTCTGGCTTCGTCAATGCGGGCAGCGATACGTTTGCCGCGCGGCTCGCCTTCGGGGTGAAGTATCGCGACGGTTATGTTCGCAATATCGCGGGCGATCCGAACGTGCCGAACCAGAATCAGGGCCGTGTCGATCAGGACGATCTGTACGGACAGAAACAGGCGGGCGCGCGCCTGTCGCTACGCTACACCCCCACCACGGCGGTGACCGCCGACCTGGTGCTGACCTATGACGGGCAGCGCAACACCGGCACGCCGTTCAAAAGCCGCGTGTTCGCGCCGACCGGCGGGCTCAACGGCGATTTTGGCTATGCCGAACTGTCGGGCTCGCCCTACAGCCGCGAAGTGCTGGGCAAGCGCAAGCTCGGGCTGGACCGCGACGTCTATGACGCGAACCTGACGATCGCGATCGATATCGCGCCGGGGGTCACCTTCACCACGGTCAACGGCTATCGCAAGTTCGACAGCCTGGAAGTGTTCGATGCCGATGGCGGCCCGGCCTGGTATCTGGAATTCGCCGAGGATGCGCATGGCGACCAGTGGAGCCATGAAGGCCGGTTCAATTTCCAGGGCGATCGTTTCCGGGCGGCGTTCGGATGGAACGGCTTCTTCGAGGACGGTTATCAGCGCGTGCCCTTCTCCACCGAGGAGGGGACATATCTCGCCTGTTCGGTGTCGCCCACCTTCGCCGCGATCCGCTCCGCGCTGAACGCCGCCGGGCTGCCGACCGGCACCGCCTGTGTCGCCGCGAACGGCACGATCCCGGCCACCCGCGCCACCGCGCTGCTGACCCGCGGGGCGGCGACGCAAATTCCCTATCAGTCGGTGTTCACGAACTTCGGGCGCAACGCCGCTTATTCGGTCTTCGCCGACACCACCTGGTTGCCCAGCCCGCGCCTCGAACTGACCGCCGGCGCGCGCGTACTGATCGAGAAGCGCGAGTCGGGGTATAGCAGCGTTCAGCCGAACTCGCGGCTGCTCGCGGCGCTGGCCGGGGTGAACAGCAGCCTGCTCGGCACCGCGAGCACCGGCGGACGGCAGTTCAACGCACGGCAAAGCTATTCGGCGATCCTGCCGCGCTTCAATGCGTTGTTCCGCCTGAACGATGCGCTCAACCTGTACGGCACGATCTCCAAGGGCCGCCGCTCGCCGGTGGTACAGCTCGATGCGCAGAACAGCGTCGGCGGGGTGATCCCGCGGCTGCAGCTGGTGCCGGAGGAGAATGTCTGGAATTTCGAGGCCGGGCTGAAAGTGGCCAGCAGCACCCTGACGGGGACGCTGTCGGCATTCTACCAAAGCTATCGCGGTTTCCAGGTGTCGGTGGTCGACAGCAGCGGCGTCTCGCGCACGCAGAGCGCCGGTTCGGCAAAGAACCCGGGTGTGGAGGTAGAGGCGCAATGGCGCCCGGTGCGCCCGCTGGCGCTGTTTGGCGCGTTCGCCTTCATCGACGGCAAGATCGATCGCAACAGCTCGCTCGCCGCCGCCTATTCCGGCGCGCGTTTCCGGCTGCAGCCGAAATACACCGCATCGGGCGGCGCGACGCTGCGCCTGCCGGTCGGTGACGGCATGACCTTCTACGCCACGCCATCGGCAACCTATCAGAGCAAGGTGTTCTTCGAATTGCCCAATAGTGAGGCGATCAGCCAGGGCGGCTATACGCTGATCAACCTGCGCGCGGGGGTGGAACTGGCGGCCGGGCGCTACACGATCGGCGGTTTCGCGCGCAACCTGACCGACAAACGCTACCTGCTCGACGCGGGCAACACCGGCGGCGGCTTCGGCGCGCCGACCTATATCGCCGGCGAGCCGCGTTTCTACGGCGTGGAGGTGTCGGCGCGGTATTGAGGCCGTCCGCCCTCATCCCGCGCCGTCCCTCGCGCGCGAACGCCCCACTGGCCATCGCGCGCGGTTTCCGCTATGCGCGCGGCCGAACACTGCCTGCGGCGCCCGCGGGCCACCCTCAGGAACCCGTATGAACCTGCGCAACATCGCCATCATCGCGCACGTCGATCATGGCAAGACGACCCTCGTCGACCAGCTTTTCCGCCAGTCGGGCACCTTCCGCGATAACCAGCGCGTCGAGGAGCGCGCGATGGATTCGAACGATCTGGAAAAGGAGCGCGGGATCACGATTCTCGCGAAGCCGACCTCGATCGAATGGGAAGGCGTGCGCATCAACATCGTCGACACCCCCGGCCACGCCGACTTCGGTGGTGAGGTGGAGCGGATCCTGTCGATGGTCGACGGGGTGATCCTGCTGGTCGACGCCGCCGAGGGCGCGATGCCGCAGACCAAGTTCGTGACCGGCAAGGCGCTCGCGCTGGGCCTGCGCCCGATCGTCGTCGTCAACAAGGTCGATCGCTCGGATGCGCGCATCCAGGAAGTGCTCGACGAGGTGTTCGACCTGTTCGTCGCGCTGGAGGCGAATGACGAGCAGCTCGACTTCCCGGTGCTCTACGCTTCGGGCCGCAACGGCTATGCCTCGGAGGATATGGACCGGCGCGAGGGCACGCTGACCCCGATGTTCCAGAAGATCGTCGATCACGTGCCGCCCCCCGCGCTGGACCAGGATGCGCCGTTCACGTTCCTCGTAACGCTGCTGGATCGTGACAATTTCCTCGGCCGTATCCTCACCGGCCGCGTCCAGTCGGGCGTGGTGAAACTGAACCAGCCGATCCACGCGCTCGACAATCAGGGCAATGTGATCGAGACCGGCCGCGCGTCGAAGCTGATGAGCTTCCGCGGGCTGGAGCGCGTTCCCGTCGAAGAGGCGCGCGCGGGCGATATCATCTCGCTCGCCGGATTGACCGTCGCGACCGTCGCCAACACGATCGCGGACCCGTCGGTCAGCATCCCGATCCAGGCGCAGCCGATCGATCCGCCGACGCTGTCGATGCGCTTCGCGGTCAACGATTCGCCGATGGCGGGGCGCGAGGGCAGCAAGGTGACCAGCCGGATGATCCGCGATCGCCTGATGCGCGAAGCGGAAACCAACGTCGCCATCAAGGTGACCGAGGCGGCCGACCGTGACAGCTTCGAGGTCGCCGGTCGTGGCGAATTGCAGCTTGGCGTGCTGATCGAGACGATGCGCCGCGAAGGCTTCGAACTGGGGATCAGCCGCCCGCGGGTGCTGTTCGGCGAGGACGAGAACGGCAAGAAGACCGAGCCGTATGAAACCGTCATCATCGACGTCGACGAGGAATATTCGGGCACGGTCGTCGAGAAGATGAACCTGCGCAAGGCGGAGATGACGGACATGCGGCCGTCGACCGGCGGCAAGACGCGCATCACCTTCTCCGCGCCCAGCCGCGGCATGATCGGCTATCATGGCGAGTTCCTGTCGGACACGCGCGGCACCGGCATCATGAACCGGCTGTTCGAGC
>NZ_JBELIE010000169.1:0-5805 GCF_042091075.1 Sphingomonas sp.
GATCCGCGCTACGCCCCCGGCAATTTCGAGGCGAACCTGAAACTGGTCGACGTCGTGAAGGATATCGCCGCCGCGCATGGCGCCAGTGCCGCACAGGTGGCGCTGGCGTGGCTGCTCGCGCAGGGCGACGATATCGTCCCGATCCCCGGTTCGAAACGACGGGTGACGATGACGGACAGCGTCAAGGCTGCCGAACTCTCGCTGAGCGCCGACGATCTTGCCCGCCTCGACGCCGCCGCTCCGCGCGGTGAGACGGCCGGGCCGCGCTATGGCGAGCAGCAATTGAAGATGGTGCGGATCTGATCGACGCGCTCCCCGCCGGCCCGCCGCCGGGGAAGCCGGAACCTATTGACAATCAGGTCAGTAATCACTTACTAACATATTTGTCAGTAGTAGTGTGAGTCATGGCGACCCTTCCCCCCTTCCCCGGCACCAGCGGGCGGCGCGACTGGCGCACTGCGGGTGATGCCGTCCGCAAGCTGATGGCCAATGCCGACGATACGCAGCAGGTGTTCCGCATCATGCGCGCGCTCAACGTCGGTAACGCGCCGCAAAATTATGCACGGCTGATCGCCACCGAGGAGGGTGGACGGATCGCCTATGAGCGCGTCGAACTGGCGCAGCGCTTCTCCGATCCCGCATTCGTGGCCAGCTTCGCGCCCGGCACCGTCGGCGCTGCCTATCGCGACTTTCTCGACACCACCGGCTATTCGGCCGATGGCCTGGTCGAGGTGAGCAAGCTCGACGGCGATGGCGAGGCGCAGCACCATCCCTATGCCTGGATGGGCCGCCGCATCCGCGACACGCATGATATCTGGCACGTCCTGACCGGCTATCAGGCCGACGAACCGATGGGAGAGGCGGCGCTGGTCGCGTTCAGCTTCGCGCAGGTCGGCGGGCTCGGCTGGGCGGTGATCGCCACCGCCGCGTCGCTTAAGAGCCTGGGCGTTGCGAAGAACCGGCTGTTCGCCGATGCGGTGTGGGAGGGCTATCGCCGCGGCCGCGCCGCCGCCTGGCTGCAGGGCGAGGATTATCTACGGCTGATGCATGAGCCGATCGAGGCCGCCCGGGCGCGGCTCGGGCTTGGCGAGCCGCTCGCCTATCGTCGCGCGCAGCGCGAGCTGGGCCCGGCGATGGCGGAATTCCTGAAGCAGCGGCGCGAGGCGCATCCCGCCGCCGCCGCGGCGTGATCCGTCAGGCGGGCGGGCGGCGCGCTCCGATCGCATAGATCGCGCATCCCAGCCAGATCAGCGCAAAGGTGACGAGGTGCACGGGCCGCAGCGGTTCCCGGAACAACAGCACCGCCTCCAGAAATTGCAGCGTCGGCGCGATATATTGCAACAGCCCCATGGTGCTGTAGCGTAATCGTCGCGCCGCCGCCGCGAACAGCAGCAGCGGCACCGCGGTCACCACCCCCGCCAGGATCAACAACAGGTCCAGCCGGTGGTCGTGCCCGAACGCGCCCGTCCCGCCCGCCTGCGCGAACGCGATCACGCCCAGCGAGGGCAACAGCAGCAGCGCGGTTTCCACCGTCAGGCCGCCGAGCGCGTCGATCGCCGCCACCTTGCGGATCAGGCCATAGCCGCCGAAACTGAGCGCGAGCGTGAGCGAGATCCACAACGCGCCGCCACCCGACGACACACCGTCGATGCCCAGTATCACGACGCCCACCGCCGCCACGGCGACCGCCACCGCCTGCACCGGCGCGATCCGCTCGCGCAATACGATCAGGCCCAGCGCCACATTGACCAGCGGATTGATGAAATAGCCGAGGCTCGCCTCCAGCACATGGCCGTGCTGCACCGACCAGATATAGACCAGCCAGTTGATCGCGATCAGCACCGCCGAGGCACATAGCAGTGCCAGCGTCCGCCCCCGCGCCGCGCGCAGGATCGCGCCGCCACGCCGCATCACCAGCACCACCCCGAGCAGCAACAGCAGCGACCACACCACGCGATGGGCCAGCACCTGCCCCGACGGAACCTCGCGCAGCAGTCGCAGATACAGCGGCAGCAATCCCCAGATGGCATAGGCCCCGATGCCAAGGAACAGCCCGCCACGCATATGATGTGTCCGATCCATCCGCGCGCCATCCACGCTGCGGCGCAGCAAAGCAAGCGCAGGACGAGGGAAATGGGTATGGCAGGCGGCGCCGGCGCCGGACCCACCGTCACTCGCGGCGCTTGTTGGGCCGCGCCGCACCTCCTAGGACCGCGGGCGATGCTACGGCGCCTCGTCCTCACCGATGTCCGCAATCACCATGCCCTCACGCTGGCGCCAGCGGCGGGGTTCGTGATCCTGACGGGCCCTAACGGCGCGGGCAAGACCAACGTGCTGGAAGCGGTATCGCTGCTGACCCCGGGACGCGGGCTGCGCCGCGCGCCGCTGTCAGAGGTGGCGCGTCATGACGGCCCCGGGGGCTTCGGCATCGCCGCGACGCTGGCGGACGGCACCGAGCTGGCGACCGGTACGCTGGCGACGGCGCCCGAGCGGCGGGTGGTGCGCGTCAACGCCGCCGCCGCGAGCGCCGGCGCGCTGGCCGAGCGGATCGCGGTGCTGTGGCTGACGCCCGCGATGGACCGGCTGTTCACCGATACGGCGAGCGAACGGCGGCGCTTTCTCGATCGGTTGACGCTGGCGTTCGAACCGCGCCATGCGCGCCACACCAGCCGATACGATGCCGCGATGCGCGACCGCAATCGCCTGCTCGCCGAAGGGCAGGCCGACGGCGACTGGCTGTCCGCGCTGGAGGCGCAGATGGCGGAGCATGGCGCCGCACTGGCCGACGCGCGCGCGCGGACCGTTTCCGCGCTGCACGCCGCGCTGTCACGCCATCCGCGCGGCGACATCGCCCATCCTTCTGTGTCGCTCGACGGATGGGCCGGCGGTGCCGGGGAATTGGCGGAGGCGCTGCGCCACGGCCGGGCCCGCGACGCCGCCGCGGGGCGGACGCTGATCGGGCCACACCGCGGCGACCTGATCGTCCGCCATTGCGACAAGGATCAGCCGGCGGCGCTCGCCTCCACCGGCGAACAGAAAGCGATGCTGCTCGCGATCGTGCTGGCGCATGCCGAACTGGTGGTCGAGCACACCGGGCGCGCGCCGGTGCTGTTGCTCGACGAGGTCGCCGCGCATCTCGACCCCGCCCGCCGCGCCGCGCTGTTCGAGCGGCTCGACACGCTGGGCCAGGTGTGGATGACCGGGACCGAACCCGCCTTGTTCGACGCCATCGGCGCCGCGACGCGGATCACGCTGTGAAATTCGTCGCATTGCGCGTTATGGCGTTGGATGATGATGAGGTTGTTCTGATCCCTGCTTTTTCCGAATGTCGGCGACCGTGACGCGGTCGCATATGGGCGCCGCTGGCGAATGGCGGCGCGGCTGGCCGCTGGTCGCGGCGGCGATGCTCGGTTCGGGGCTGGGCCCCGGCCTGTACCAGAATCTGTCCAGCCTGTTCACGCCGGGACTCCAGCAGGATTTCGGCTGGTCGCGCGGCCAGATCGCCACCGCCGCCGGGGTGGCGCTGACGGGCGCGCTGGCCGCCCCGCTGGTCGGCCGGATCGCCGATCGCGCGGGCGTACGCCCCGTGATCGTGGCTTCCATGGCGGTGCTGGCGCTCGGCTATGTCGTCCTCGCGCTCGGCCAGGGGGGCTTGTGGCAATATGAAATGGGGGTGCTGCTGATCGTGCTGGCCCTGCCGGGGACGAGCAGCCTGGCGTTCGGCAAGCTGATCGCGGCGCGCTTCAAGCGGCATCGCGGCATGGCGCTGGCGCTGGGAACCTCCGGGCTGGCGCTGGCCACGATGATCGCCGCCCCGCTGCTCGGCTTCGTCGTCGATCGCTTTGGCTGGCGGATCGGTTTCGTCGTGCTGGCGCTGGCGGGGCTGATCCTCGCGCTGCCGCCGATTCTGCTGGCGATCCGTCATCTGGCGCTGGCGAGCGGTCCCGTCACCGCCGCCGAGGAACCTGCAGCGGTCGAAGGTGTCAGCGCGGCGACGGCGCGGCGCGATCCGCGCTTCCTGCTGATGGTACTGTCCGCGCTGCTGATCAACGCCGCGACGACGGGGCTGGTAACGCAATTGGTGCCGATCGGCATCGATCGCGGGCTGAGCCCGGCTCGCGCCGCGCTGTTGCTGACCGCGTTCGGCACCAGCGCGATCGCCGGCCGGCTGCTGGTCGGCGCGCTGATCGACCGGTTTCGCCCCCAGCCGGTGGCGGCGGCGGTGGCGATGGTCAGCGCATTGGCGTTTCTCGCGCTCGTTTATGCGCCCGGCGGATTCGCGATGCTGATCGTCGTCATCTTCCTCGCGGGGCTGATGAACGGGGCGGAGAACGATCTGTTGCCGTTCCTGGCGGCGCGGCTGTTCGGCCTGCGCGCCTATGCCGAGATCTACGGCACCGCGATGCCGATCGCGCTGCTGGGAACGGCGATCGGCATCGTCGGGTTCGGACGCCTCCACGACTGGACCGGGGGCTATGGCGTCGCGCTCGCGCTGGGCGCGGCGGCGCTGTTCCTGGCGGGGATCTGTTTCCTGCTGGTGCCTGACGAGGCGCGGCCACGCCGGGACGGCACGAGCGGTTGATCCGTCGCCGCTCGATGACTTTTCGGGCGGGGTGGCGAAGGTGCGGAACCGCTTGCCAGCATCGCGGACCCGCCTAGTCTTCCGGCATGGAGAGAATGGCGAATCGCGCCGCGGCCGCGCAGGAATGGCGGCGCGGCTGGCCGCTGGTGCTGGGCGCGCTGATCGGGATCGGCGCGGGCCCGGCGCTGTTCCAGAACCTGTCCAGCCTGTTCGTGCCCGGGATGATCGAGGAATTCGGCTGGTCACGCGGCGAAATCGCCACCGCGGCGGGACTGGGGCTGGCCGGCGGGGTCGCGGTGCCGTTTCTCGGGCGGCTCGGCGATCGTATCGGCATCCGCCCGCTGATCGTCTTTTCCATGCTGTTGCTGGGGGCCGCCTATTGTGGCTTCGCGAGCATGACGGGCGCGCTGTGGGAATATCAGTTGCTGGTGCTGATGCTCGCCCTGGCAGTGCCGGGCACCGGCGCGGTCGCCTATGGCAAGCCGATCGCGCATTGTTTCGTCGCGCATCGCGGCCTCGCGCTCGGCGTCGCCACATCGGGCATCTCGATCACGACGCTGGTCGTGCCGCCAGGGATCGGCTGGGTCATCGCTGGCTATGGTTGGCGCGGCGGGTTCGTCGCGCTGGCGGTCCTGACCACGCTGGTGGCACTGCCGCTGGTGCTGCTCGCGATCCGCACCGCACCGCTTTCCCCCACCCGGCCCGATCCCGACGCGGCGATCGCCAGCGCCCCGGTCGTGGGGATGACCGGCGGCGAGACGCGGCGCGACAGTCGTTTCTGGCGGCTGGGTGCGATCGCTTTCTGCATCAACACCGCGACGGTCGGGCTGGTGACCCAGCTGGTGCCGTTCGGAATCGATCGCGGCCTTTCCGCGGGCCAGGCGGCGTTGCTCCTGGCCTCCTTCGGCGCGTCGCAGATCGTCGCGCGCCTCGCGATCGGCGCGATGGTCGATCGTTTCGCCCCGCAGCGGACCGCGGCGACGGTGGCGCTGTTGTCCGCGATCGCCTTCGCGCTGCTCGAGCTTCACGCGCCGGGCTTCGCGCTGCTGATGATCTTGGTCTTCTTCGCGGGATTGATGAACGGCGCGGAAAACGATCTGTTGCCGTTCTTCACCGCGCGGCTGTTCGGCATCCGCGCTTATGGCGAAGTCTATGGGTCGCTCGTCCTGATCGCGCGGGCCGGCACCGCGACCGGGATTGTGGGCTTCGGGCGATTGTATGAC
>NZ_JBELIE010000169.1:5815-6669 GCF_042091075.1 Sphingomonas sp.
CGGCCGCACGTGCGGCGGCAGCATCGGTGGCGGCGGGGCCGGGGCCGGGCTCATCATAATGTCATCGGCGCGGGTTAGCCCGCCGCGATGAACCGCCGTCGGCATCCCCCCGGGCTGATGTTCCGCGACTGGCACGCGCCCGACGGTTGGCGACTGCGCGCGTTCGACTGGCCGCTGCCGGACGCGCGCGGGCGGCTGCTGTTCCTCGGCGGTCGCGGCGATTTCGCCGAAAAGTATCTCGAGGCGATGGCGCACTGGCGCGCGCGCGGGTGGCACGTGATCGGCTTCGACTGGCGTGGCCAGGGGGGATCGGGACGGATGCTCACCGATCCACTGGTGAGCCATCTCGTCTCGTTCGAGCCGCTGTTGGACGACCTCTCCGCCTTCATCGCCGCCCACCGACCCGATGTCGCGGTCGCGCACTCGATGGGCGGCCATCTGCTGCTGCGCTGGCTGGCGGAACGAGACGGCACGTTGCACGCGGCGGCGCTATCGTCGCCGATGCTGGCGATCCGTGCCGGGCCGCTCGGCACGCGATCGATCCACGCCGCCGCGCGCGCCGCGATCCTGTCCGGACGCGGCGAGCGCCGGCTGTGGGAAGGGGATGCCGGCAATGTCGGCGCGCGGATGACGTCCTGCCCGGAGCGCAATGCGGACAAGATCTGGTGGAAGGCGACGGTGCCCGCGATCGCCTCGGGCGCGCCCAGCTGGGGCTGGACCGCCGCCGCCTGCGCCTCGGTGAGCGCATTGTCGCGGGCGCGGCTGGAGGGGGTGACGACGCCGCTGCTGTTGCTGGTGTCGCGGCGCGACCCGGTCGTCAGCGCCCGCGCGATCGTCGCGGCGGCGCGGCGCTT
>NZ_JBELIE010000170.1:0-6621 GCF_042091075.1 Sphingomonas sp.
GATGGGCGGTGCGGCGATTCGTGACGGCAGCGTTTCGCGCTGCGCCAGCCAGATCAGCGCAGCCGCGCCGAACGCCGCCGCGGCGGATGTCATCGCCGCGGTCAGGCCGTAGCGGTCGGCGAGGAAGCCGGTGATGAGCGGGGCGAAGAAGCTGATGATCCGCCCCCAGTTGAAGATCGACGCCGCGGTGGAGCGGAGATGCGGCGGATAAAGTTCCGCCAGCCATGGCCCCCAGATCACGCTGGAACACAGCATCGCGCCGTAGATCAGGCCGACGACCCGGAACAGCAGCAGGCTGGTCGGCATCGCCAGATAGACGAGGATCGCCACCGAGGCGATCAGGAAACCGATCGCGTTGAAGCGCCGTCCGAAACGGTCGGCGGCCCAGCCCCAGGCGAAGCCGCCGGCGATATTGCCCGCGAATTGCCATGCGACCAGATTGCCCGCCACCGCCGCCGACAGCCCGCGCGTATCGGTCAGATAGGTCGTCAGCCAGCCGCTATAGGCTTGATAACCGAAGAAATTGAGCCCGGTCATCGTCGCAAGCAGCAACGTCTGGCGGCGGACCGTGGGGTGGAACAACTCGCGCACCGGCAGCTTCGCGGCACGGACGGCATGGCGGTCGACGCTGGAGCCCGCCGGGATCAGCACCAGCATGACGACCGCCAGTAGCAGCGGCGGCACCCCGCCCAGCCACAGCAGCAGATGCCAGTCGTGGCCGCCCAGCGCGCCGAGGGCGAGCCCCAGCGCGACGATCGAGACGCTGAAACAGGCGTTGAGCGTACCGGCGACGCGCCCGCGCAACCGCTCTTCGAACAAATTGACGTAGATGCTGACCCCGACCGGAAAGACGCCCCCGGTAAACAGCCCGAGTGCGAAGCGCTGCACCAGCAATTGCGGATAGCTGGCCACCAGCAGCCCCGACAGCAAGGACAGGCCATAGCCGAGGATGATCGCGGCAAGCACGCGCCGGCGACCGAAGCGATCGGCAAGTTGCCCGATCAACACCGCTCCGATCAGCGCCCCGGCTCCTTGCGCCGAATAGGTCGATCCGGCCTGCACCAACGTGAGTCCGAGCGCGGAGCGCTGGAAGGGGCGCAGGATATCGACGCTGTTCCACGCCCAGCCATACAGAAATTCACCGATCATCAGCGCCGCGAAGATCGCCAGCCGCCGCGCGCGCGACAGCGGCGGGGCGGCGGGGATCTCGGCAATGTCGTTACATTCGGTCATGGACAGCCTCCGCCCGCAAATAGATTGCATCCGCATTCGTTTGTAAAGCGATGAAAGTCTGATGGGGTGAGTGGTGATATCAGTCGCCACCTGTGGCGTCGGGGCAACAAAAATGCACGGCCGACACGATATCAGCAATCATTGCTAACAAATCTCTTGCCGAAGTATGCATCCGCATGCATAAATGTGACATATCCGTTCCAAAGGCGGGGCGGCGGGGAGGGCAGTGGCCCGCGATATGGAGGAAGTGGCGATGAGGGACATGCACTGGCTTCGCACGGCGTCTATCCTGGCGATGATGGCGGCGGCGACGCCCGCCCTGGCGCAGGGGAACGCTGTCTCGACATCCGGCGAGGCTGCCGCGAACCAGCCATCCTCATCGTCCACCGATCAAACCGGCGACGTGCCGCAGGGCGATATCGTCGTCACCGCGCAGCGCCGCACCGAGCGGTTGCTGGACGTGCCGATCTCGATCACCGCCGTCAGCGGTGCGGATTTGCAACGGCTTCACGCCGACAATATCGGCCGGCTGGAATTCACCGCACCGGGATTCACCTGGGGTAGCCAGGGATCGGACTCCTTCCCGGCAATTCGCGGCGTCCGCACCAGCCTGGTCAGCGCGCAGAATGATCCGGTCATCGGCTTCTACATCGACGGCATCTATCAGAGCCGTACCCAGCAGCAGAGCATCCCGCTGTTCGACATCGCCCGCGTCGAGGTGCAGCGCGGCCCGCAGGGGACGCTCTACGGCCGCAACACCTTTGGTGGTAATCTGAGCGTCGTCACCGCGTCGCCGACCGACAAGTACGAGGGCGCGTTGAATGCGGACTTCGGCAATTACAATTCGCAGCGGATCGACGGCTTCGTCAACGTGCCGCTGGGCGACACGCTCGCGCTGCGCGTGGCGGGCGTCTATCAGGATCACGACGGCTATGTTCGCAGCACCTCAGGCGTCGAGATGGCCGACCTGCAGGAATATGCGGGCCGCGCCTCGCTGAAATGGACCCCCGACAGCCGGCTGGAGGTGGAGCTGCATGGCGGCATCTGGCGGCGTGACGATGCTGGTGCGGGCTCCTATGGCTACAAGGTTGCCGGCACGCTGATCGACCCGCGCACCGGCTATCAGTCGATCAACGGCGTGCCTTATGCGGTGAACCCGTCGGTCAAGAACGGAACGGTGCTGGTCAACGGTGTCGATATCGGCGTCGCGGTGACGCCCGGGCCCTATACCAACGACTGGGACTATCAGCCCTTCGAGCATATCCGCGAGGATTATGGCTCGGGCACGATCAGCTATGACCTCGGCGCGGCGACGGTGCGGTCGATCACCGGCTACACCTTCTTCCGCGCGCACCGCAGCGCCGACAACGATCAGAGCAGCGTCGTCTTTCAGGCCCCGGCGATCGGCTTCGGCTCGGGCCAGCAGGAGCCGAACACGCGTGCACGGACCTTCACGCAGGAACTCCAGCTGGTGTCGAACAGCACCGATCCGTTCCAGTGGATCATCGGCGGCTATTACCTGCACGACGACATTTTCGAGACGTATCAGCAGAAGATCGACGCGCCCAATTCGGTCGTGCCGGGTTTCCGCGCCGATGCGGCACTGAAGACCGACGCCTATGCCGCTTATGCGCAGGGGACGTATGCGATCGTCCCCGACACGCTGAAGCTGATCGGTGGCATTCGCTATTCCTATGAAAAGAAGGCGTTCAATTTTGCCGATTTCGCGGACGGTGTCCCCAACACGTATAATTTCACCACGCCCTATAGCGTCACGTCTGGCGCACCGTCGTTCGACAGCGTCACATGGCGCGCGGGCGTGCAATACACCCCCAGCCGCCGCACGATGGTCTATGCGACGGCGTCGACCGGCTTCGCGTCGGGCGGTGTCAACGATACCGGCGGCAACAACGCCATTCCGGCATCCTACGCCCCACAAAAGGTCAACGCCTATGAGGCGGGGATCAAGAACCAGTTCCTGAATGGTCGGGTACAGACGGAACTGGCGCTATATTACAACAAATATACCGACCTTCAGATCAACGTCTACACGCCGCTGGTATCCTATTTTGGCAGTGCCGGACGAGCACGCAGCTACGGCGGGGAAGTGACGCTGCGGACCTTGCCGCTGCCTAACCTGCACGTCGATGCGACCGCGGCCTATCTGAACGCCGAATATACGCGGTACGTCAGCGGCAACAACTTCTATGGGGCGTCGAACGGCGCGGACCCGGTGTCGTTGGATCTCGCCGGGCGCCGCATCCCGCAATCACCGCGCCTGAAAACCACCGTCGCGGTCTATTATGATGTCGATCTGGGCAGCGCCGGGACGATCGCGCCCTATGCCAACTGGCTACATTCCAGCAGCTATTTCACGACCGACTATAACACCGCGATCGATTTCCAGCGCGCCTATGACAAATTCGATGTGTCCTTGCGCTGGACCGAGGCGCGGGGCCGCTTCTACGTCGAGGGATACGGCAACAACGTGACCGATCAGGCGGTATTGCTGAGCGCGGTGGTCGGCCGGGCGCAGCGCGTGCAGGTGTCTTACGGCCCGCCAGCCACCTACGGCATCCGCGCCGGCGTAAAGTTCTGAGGCGCTACAGATCGGGGATGGGGCGGATGCCCGCGCCATCCTCGATCGCGGCACCCAGCGCGAACAGCACGGGCTCGGCCGCCACCGGGGCGAGCAACTCCACCGACAACGGCATCCCCCGCATCGTGCGCCCGACGGGCAGCGCGATCGCGGGCCAGCCACTGCACGCTGCGAGTTCCGGTGCCCAGCCGCCCATGGGATTGTCCATCGATTGCGGTAGCACCGCCGAGGGCGGATAGAGCAGCGCGTCATAGCGACCACCCGCGACGATCGCCTCCAGCGCCGATCGCAGCGCGGCGTGGCGCTGCAGGATCGCCGCCCGCACCGCCGGCACGCGCGGCGCGGCCCGCGCACGCAGTACGGCGTCATAATCTGGCAGGTAGCGCCCGCCCGCGATCAGCTCGGCGAGCGATGTGGGCGCGGTCCCAGGGCGGAAGCCGGTGCCAAGATACTGGTCGAACGCGGGCCCGAATTCCTCGTCGACGATATGATCGCCCCCCGGCAGGATCTCGGCGGGTAGCTCCGGGGCATCCTCCACCGTCACGCCATGGGCCCGTAATGCCGCCACCGCACGCGCGATCCCCTCGGGCGCGGGGGCAGGCAACTGGCGCAGAACGCCGACCCGCATCCCCCTGACCGGCAGAGCGGCGGAAGCGTCGCGATCGGCGAGCAGGCCGAACAGCATCGCGGCATCGCTGACGCTGCGCGTGATCGTGCCGACCGTATCGGTGGAGGGGGCGAGCGGCGCGACACCCTCGACCGCGATCGCCCCCCATGTGGGCCGTAGCCCGACCAGCCCGTTATAGGCGGCGGGCACGCGGATCGAACCGCCCGTATCGGTGCCGAGCCCCGCCAGCGCATAGCCCGCCGCGACCGCGACCGCGGTGCCACCGCTCGACCCGCCGGAGGTGACCGCTGGCGCGAACGGATTGCGTGTATCGCCGCCGATCGAGCTGCGTGAGCGGATCTCGAACGAAAATTCGGAGAGGTTGGTTTTGCCGACGACCACCGCGCCGGCATCGATCAGCGCCGCGAGTGCCGGGGCGGTGCGCCACGGCAGGGCATCGACCAGCGCCCGGCAGCCCGAGGTCGTCGGGGTGCCGAGCAGGTCGATATTGTCCTTGACGACGATCGGCACGCCGTGAAGCGGGCGGAGCGTTGCGCCGTCGCCCCGCGCGCGATCGCGTTCGTGCGCGGTCAACAGCGCGTCGGGCATGACGCGCAGCATTGCGGCAAGGGCGACGCCGTCCCGGTCCAGCGCCGCGATCCGCGTCAGGCCTGCCTCGACCGTCGCGGCGGAACTGGTCCGTCCCGCCGCGCAGTCCGCCAGAAACGACCGGATGTCGTCATGCTGCGCGTCCATCGTTTCGTCGGGCTCAGCCAGCTGCGTGTTGCAGCGCCGCCAGCTTCACCTGCGCCAGCATCGACAGCTCGTCATAGACCGCCCATTCGTCGATGATCTTGCCGTCACGGATGTGGAAATGCGTGACCCCCATCACGAACAGCGGGTGGCCGGTGGGCGCGCCAAGCGGACCATAGCCGAGATGATGGCCGTCGAGCGTCCAGCGGACGGCATATTTGGTGCCGCCTTCTTCGCTCTCGACCGAGCAGATGTGCTGCGGCACCCAATAGCCGTCGGGGATCAGCGCGATCAGCCGCATCGTTTGCTGCAACACCGCTGCGATGCCGTAATATTCCCGCATCAGCGGGCCGTGCCACTGACAATTGGGCGCGTAGAGTTCGTGGATACGCCCGAACATCCGCTTGTTATAGACATGGTGCAGATCGCGCAGCAGCTGCGCCTCGCCGTCATTGTGCGCGATCGACGTATCCGCCTCGGTTTCCGGCGGATATTGACCCAGCAGGCGACGGTTCTCGACCACTTCCATGATCGGCTCGCCCGCCTCGAACTTGCGCACCGCAATATCCTGCGCATAGGCGTGCGGATCGAGCCCAAGCTGGATCACCGGGCCCATGTTGTCGCGGACGATCCACTCCTTGTAGATCTTGTTTTCCAGGATCATGCAGTCCGCGACGGTGCGCGTCAGGAAGGTGCGTCCGGTCGGTTTTCCGTACATGCCATATTGCGAATGGCGGCCCTGCCCATGCGTCATATGGCTGGTGTAAAAGCCATCCCGGTCGTTCCCGCGCCAGATGACCTGCTGCGCCAGCCCGCGTCGATCGGGAAATTCCACCAGCCGCTGGATCGTGTCGCGAATGTGCGTTTCGCGATCGTACATGGTCCCCATCGTCGTATAGGCGACGCAATTGTGGGTGTAGTGCGTGTAGATCAGCCCGACGTCGCGCTCATCCCAGATCCGGTGCGTGCAACGGACGATATAATCGACGATGTCGGTATAGATCGGGTCGAAGCCGCGCATCCCCTGTACGCGCTCGCGATCGGTCGGCACCAGTTCGGTGAAGTCGCGGCGTTCCACTTGCAATACCGTTCCGGCCGCACTGTCCGCCGGGGGTGTATCGGCGCGGCGATTGGATGGCGTGGATGTGTCGGTCTTCGTCATGTCGTCTCCTGTATGAAACGGGGAAGCGGGTAGGGGGGCGGGCGCGGCGCCATGATCGACCCGCGCCAGCCATGTCGCAACATGCGCGGCAACCTGTTCGGGGGCCTCCAGCGGGGCGAAATGGCCGACGCCGTCGATCAGTGTCAGTATGGCGTCGGGCAGGCCATCCGCCAGCTCTTGCTGATGTGGGGGCGGGCAGAGCGCGTCCTGCGCGCCGGCGAGCACCAGCGCGGGCATGGTCAACGCGGGTAGCCGGTCGCGCTTGTC
>NZ_JBELIE010000171.1:0-6615 GCF_042091075.1 Sphingomonas sp.
CCGTCGCCGCCCGCGCGCCATCCAGCACCGGGCGCGCCACCATCGTCTCGTTCATCATGTTCTCCTGAGGATCATCCGTCGACCGGATGAGATGGCGCCTCCCAGCGAGGCACCGAAACATCGCGCTAGGCGTCGCCCAGCGTGTCGATCCGCGCCGCGGGTTGCATCGGCACCGCCACCAGGCTGATCTCGACCAGATCGGCGCGTTCGATATGGCGCCACGCCCCCTGCCGGACGGCGCGCGCGCGATAGCCGACCGACAGCCCGGTCAGCGCACGTCGGCGCAGCAACGCCGCGACCTGCGGATCGGTGACGACGCCGGCGACGCGCAGGCCCTGCCGATCCTCGCTCACCGACGAAAGCGTGCCGACCGGCGCACCACGATGTTGCAGCAGCAGTGGCACCGATGCGCAGTCCGCAAAGGCGCCCGCGCGGATCACGTCGCCCGCCCGATCGACGCGGTCGAAAACCGCCGCATAACCGGCGAAGGCCACCGCCCCCGTCATCGCACCCATTCGCCGAACCCCAGCCGCACCGCCAGCCCGACCAGCACCAGCGCCCACACCATCCGCACCACCCACCCGAGCAAGCCGCGCCACACCGATCGTTTCGCCGCCCGCCACGCGGTCAACAGTTCGCGCAGTTCGGCGACGTCCCCGGCCGCGCGCTCGTCCGACAGTCCCAGCCGCGCCATCGCGCGCGTCGCGCCCAGCTCGCCGGCTTCCTCCGCGATCGCCCGCAGCGTCGCCACGTCCGCGCCGCGCATCTGTGCCTGCGCCATCAGTTGCGCCAGCACGACCGCGCCGTGATCGTCCGCCGCGCTCATTGCCAGTCCACCATCTGGCGCTTCTCTTCGGTGGACAGGAAGTCCGCCGCCGCGACCATCCGCCACAGGCGCTCGCGATCCTCCACCAGCGCGGGAACCCGGTCCAGGTCGACCTGCACCGTCGCGCCCGGCAGGTCCGTCGCCAGCCCCCCGGCGATCGCCCCCAGCATCGCCCCGGCCAGCGGCAGCACGGTCAGCCGCCACAACGCCCGGTTCGCCTCGCGATAATTGGCGTAGGTGCTGTCACCCGGCAGCCCCAGCAACATCGGCGGCACGCCGAAGGCCAGCGCGATCTCGCGCGCCGCCGCCGCCTTGGTGCCCGCAAAGTCCATATCCGCCGGGGTCAGGCTCATCGCTTGCCACGACAGGCCGCCCTCCAGCAGCATCGGTCGCCCGGCGTTGCCGGCCCCCGCGAAGCCGCGCTCCATCTCATGCCGCAATCGCTCGAACTGGTCGGGCGTCAGCACCGATCCGTCAGGCGGCGCATAGACCAGCGCGCCTGACGGACGCGCCGCGTTATCGAGCAGTGCCTTGCTCCACGCCGAGGCGGCATTGTGGATCGCGATCGCGCCCGACGCCGCCGCCAGGCATCCCAGCCCATAATGATCGTCGAGCGGATGAAAGCGCCGCACATGGATCACCGCGGCGGGATCGAGGCGCACGACGCGCGCCGCGACGCGATAGGTATAGGCCGCCGGCCAGCCGTCCGCGCCGGGCTCGATCGTCACCCGTTCGGGGCGCAGCGGAAACAGCTCCGTCACCGTGCCCGCCGCATCGCGCATGATCTGGACGAAGGCGTTGCCATGCAACAGCAGTTGCGCGGTCACGCGCTCGCGCAGCCCGGGCGCGGCGATCAAGGCCACCAGCCGCGCATCGCCGTCCAGCGGCGCGCCGTCGACGCCTTCCGCGACCAGCTTCACCGCACGTTGCGCGATCGCATTGTCGCAATAACCGGCACGCGCCTGCGCGTCATAGCCTTGCGGCCAGCGCCCGGTCAGCATGCCCGGCATCGGCGCACGCGCCAGCGCCGGGCGCGCGTCATCGCGCCCGGATTTCTTTCCGAACCAAGCCATATCCATCCCCATCATGATCCGCGCGCGCCGCCCCGCCCGCGCCTGTGCTCAACCCGTCGCCGTCATACCGCGCGGATGCGGGCGTCCCCCTGCCGTTCCAGCAGCAGGGCGGTCAGCGCCCATACGCAGGCATCGGCACGATCCGGCGATCGTCCGGGGCCATGATAACCGCCCCCCGCCACCAGCCCGGCCAGTTCGTCTTCCAGCGCCGCAAACGGCGCCGCATGCCACACGCGCCCCGCCTCGTAGAGCGCGGCGACCGGCTCTGCCCTCGCCGCCTTGCCCTGTCGCGCATGCACCAGCCGCACCGGCAAGGTCGATTGCGCCGCCAGCAATACGCTGCGCACCATCGCCCCGCCCTGGTTGGCCTCCGCCACGACGCGATCCGCCGCGCGCCGGTCGCTGACCGCTGCCACCGCGCGCGCCCAGCCCTCGGGCGACGCCCCCGCGATACTCGCATCCTCGATCACATAGCCGTGGCCGTCCGTCCCCAGTCCCGCCACGACGATCCCGCAGGCGTCGCCATCGCTGCCCGCCGGCGGGTCGACCCCCACCACCACGCGCACCAGCGCGGGCACCTGGCGCGCACGCTGGCGCTCGATCAATGCGCGCGGCCACAAGGCGCCGGGCAGATCCTCGATCAATTCGCCGTCCAGCTCCTGGCGCCCCAACCGGGTGGCGCCGTAATCGGCCGCCATCGCCGCGACGAACGCCGCCGGCAGATGGGGATTGTCGCGCGTGCGGCCGCGGGTGATCGCGGTGTCCGGCGATGCCCGGATCCGGCGCAGCAGGGCGGTCGGGCGCGGCGTCGTCGTCACCAGCACGCGCGGCCGTTCGCCCAGGCGCAGTCCCATCATCAGATTGTCCCACGCCGCGACGCCACGCCATTTCGCCAGTTCGTCCGCCCAGGCAAAATGATGTTCGGGGCCGCGCAACTTCTCCGGCGCCGCCTCCGAATAGATTGTCGCGCATGCCCCGCTCGCGAAGCGCAATTTCCCGCTGGTCGGTCGCCAGATCACCGGCTCGCTGTCGCGCGCCACCGCGATCACCCCGCTGGGGCCCTCGACCATCACCTTGCGCGCATCCTCGATCGTCGCGCCGACCAGCGCGATCCGCGCATCGGCATGCTGTCGCGCCATCGCGTTCACCCATTCCGCGCCCGCGCGTGTCTTGCCGAACCCCCGGCCCGCCTGCATCAGCCACACGCTCCACGCGCCCGCCGGCGGCAACTGCCCGTCGTGCGCCCACAAATCCCACGCCTCGGTCAGCGTCCGCAGATCCGGCATGCCCAGCCGCGCCAGCACCGCGCGCTGTGTCGCCTCCTCCTGCGTTGCCAGCCAACGCAACGCACGCGCCAGCGGCCGGGTCACGCCTGCTCCGCATTGTCGTCGTCCGAAGCGACGCCGCCTCGGCTGCGCGCCTGCAACCGGCGCAGCAACTGCGCCTCCAGCCGGCGCCGCGCCGCGCGGTCGTCGCCGGCCGCCTTCGCCGCCGCGCCGGGGATGGCGGCACCGCCGGGGCGCCGCGCCAGCAGCAACAGCGCGCTCGCCACGTCGATCCCGCCCCCCGGCGCGGCGGCGAGGATCTGTGACAGCAGTGCCGCCTCCAGCCGCTCCCACGCCGCCCCGGCCGCCTGCTGCCACTGTGCGGCGAACGACGCGTCCCGTCGTCGCCGGGCGTAGACGGCCGCCACCGGCACCCCCGCCGCCGCGGCTGCGGCGTCAACCTGTCCGGTCATGCTCAGGTGATCCAGAAAGCGATCACGCGCCGCCGCCGACCACGCCACCGACCGCCGCACCGGCAGTGACCCGCCATCGGCCGCGGTCCCGCCCGCGACGCTTGCGCCACCCTGCTCCCCCATCCGCCGCCTCCCATGCCCAGCAACAGAAAAGGGCCAGCGCAGCGGAGTGTTATTACCCCAGCCGCCCGGCCCTGATTCGCATCATCTCGATGTTCACGTTTTGTACGCAAAGAGCGTGACGATGTCAAGCGCTATTCCGCGGATGCGCTCATGTCATGTCGATGTAGGGAATGGAGCGGGTAGCGGGAATCGAACCCGCGTATTCAGCTTGGAAGGCTGCTGCACTACCATTGTGCTATACCCGCTAAGCATCTGATAAAACTATATTATCCGACGCAGCGCCAAGATTGGCTTGCAATCTTGTTTTGTAAGTCGGGCGAATAGCCCACCTGCTATTAGGGGTCAATTCCTTCTCAAGCCCGCGCTGAGCAGCAGAAAGAGTGCATCCCTTAGCCCGACCCGAATCAGCTGCGACGGAAACGGCACCGCCGCAAGGCGGGGGGCAACCGAGAGAACGAGGTCGAGGTGACTGCGCTGTAACCGGAGTGCCACCAGAGCCCGTCCAAGGTAGATAGCAGCCCTCGATCACCCATCGAACGCCCCAAGGTGAGGCGGCTCCGCGCCGACCTCGTACACAAGCTCGAACCTCGGTAGCCCAAACATGATATCGCCGATCAGGTGCTTCGCCTGGCCGTGACCGGCGTTGCGTGATCGTCACCGACGTTGTCATCGATCAGGGGCATCTCCCCACGCGGTCCTTCCTGGCTGCTTTGTCAGTATTGTCTCGACGACCCGCTTTTGCCCGTTGCTTAGTTCACTTTCGACGCGCTCATCCCACCGATCGCCGGTGACTTTGATGATCTGGCGCTGCCGTCCGGATATCGTCCGCGTCCATGTCATTGTCTTGGGCGAGCTCAGGTCGATAATCACCTGCTCATCATGGCCACGCGCTGGGTTGAGGTTGTCGTTGTAAAATGAAGGATCGTATATCCAAAACCCACCTCTGATAGCATCGTACGTCAGCACATGCAGGTGGTGTATCACCGCGCCTTGCCCCTCTTTCCCGTAGACTAGGATAGACCCTATCAGAAGATGATCATCACCTTTCCCAAAACGACCGACCCGGCGTTCTGCCAGATGGCTCGCCCCTCCAAGACTGTCGTGCGCTTCTCCTTTCCAGTCTCCTTCCAAAAAGGACAAGCTGTCGATCGCGTTGAAAGAAGCTGCGCCCTCCTTTGGAGGAGGTGGTGGCGGTCCCGGAGGCGGCACTACATCAACCTGAACGACTGCTAGGCTGAATATTGCCCCAAGAACCTCAAATCTCATCCAATGCCTCCTGTCCTACTTGGCGACACTCTACCGTGATAGATATTGACCGGAAAATGGAACATCGGTCGCCCCAGAGCCGACTCCCACGGCACGGGCCTGACCCTTGGGTAGAATAAGCGAAATGGCTTCGGCCGCTGGGTAGTTTTCCGCTTGTGGCGGTAACCGCAATCACACAAGCGGTTGCACATCGATCACCTCCAATACGGATCATCGGCCGGGGCCGCCATATTGACAACCGTGCGCGAACCTATCCTTCTGTCGGCGGCGATTCCGCCAAATAACCGGGGGTTACATGAAGAGGATGATTGCGGCCGCGCTCTTTTCGAGCGCGACCATTGCTATGCCTGCGATCGCGCAAACGGTTTCGACGACGGTCGATACAATGGCACCCATGGCAACAGGGCAGACCGAAAACGTGTTGCGGACGGGCACGCCAGTTCCACTTCGTGTGCTCGAAATGCTCACAACGAAGGGTAAGAATCTGAAGGTCGGCCAACGCTTCAACATGGAAGTGTCCGAAGCCGTCATCGTCAACGGACACATCGTCATTCCCGCCGGCGCTCCGGCCGTGGGCGAAGTGACCGAAGTCCGCAATAAGGGCATGTGGGGCAAGTCGGGATACATCAAAGCGCGGGCGGTATCGCTGACGGCCAACGGCCGTCAGATCAGGCTGTCGGGCGATCTCGATGACAAAGGCGTCGCTGCAGGGGGCGGCGCGGTCGCCGTATCCGCGGTCGTGTTTCTACCCGCCGGCTTTTTCATGACTGGCACCAGTGCGGTGATCCCGGTGGGCGCGATCACCAAAGGCTTTGTCAACGAGGACATCGCGTTCACGCCGCCGGCGGCCGCAGCGCCGATGACGCTGGCGCCGGCCGCGCCTGCTCAAGCTGCAACCGCAATCGTGGCGCCCAAGGTTCAATAATCGATCTTCGAAGACGAATATGAAGGGTCTAGCAGCTTGTCTGGATGCTCTGTGCTCGTCTTCGCAAGCCCCGCTGTGACATGCGGCGGGGCTCATTACCTTTAGGCATCGGCGGCAGCCCATCCAGGATGCTGTTCGCATCACAATGGGTACGCGGGTGCTCAGGTGGGCGAGAGCCTTGATGCAACGGAGCGGCTCAATCGGTGATCACCGTAAAATGGTGGCGGAACATTAACGGAACAAAAGGACTCGCAGCGGTGCGTTAATTTCGTCAGATCAGGGGCATGGACGCCCGTCAGACCATCGCCCGAGTCGCGCAGGAGCAAGGGGAGAGCCTTTCCGCCCTGTCCCTCAAAATCGGCCGCAACGTGTCCTATCTCCAGCAGTTCATCGAGCGCGGAACGCCGCGACGCCTGCCCGAGGAGGATCGCCGCAACCTCGCGATCGCGCTCAATATCGATGAGCGTAAGCTGGGCGCGCGCGACCCATGGAGCCCGCCGGCATGAGGCAGGTCAATCGTGACGAGCTGATCTATATGATCGCCAGCGCGATACGCCGGTGGCCGTCATCGCTGCTGCGCGACTTGAAGGATCAGCGTCAGGAGGTGAGGGATCGCGCCCGGGTGACCGCCGCGGCCTCGATCGTCGACCGATCGCTCAACCGC
>NZ_JBELIE010000172.1:0-6590 GCF_042091075.1 Sphingomonas sp.
ACGCTCTTCCGATCTTTGATAAGCATGTCGATGGTCAGCATGTGCGCCTCGCCGGAGGCCACATACACTGAAACGACCCTGAGATTGCGACCGGCGGCGTAGCGCTCGAGCCGGGCTGTCTCAGCCACGCATTCTTTGGCGCAGGTGTAGCGATCATCGTGCGTCGTTGCCGGGACGATACACCCGCTCGACATGACCGGCGAGCTCGTCGGGGTAGAAGTAGACGGGCCGAAGGCGGCCGCTGGCGTATCGGTCGACCTGGTCGGCGAAGTGAGGCGAGGCCTTATCACCGCTCTGTCCGCCCGCCATGACGGCCATTGCTCTCACGCGCGGGCCGAACTCGACCACCGCCACGAAGCTGTTGCCGCTCGTGCCGTAGTAGCGATGCGTTCCCGGCCACGTCTTCGCGCCGAACGAGGCAAGGCTACCCCATTGTGCTGAGGTAAAGGGCACGGGCGTCGACGGCTTCGTGTCGTCGAAATGCGGTTGGATGGCGCCATCCAGTCGCTGGAAGCGGTTAATCGCCTGCCACGGTGTCCGCCATGTGCCGAAATCTCGCGTCAGTTGCGCTACCGCCGTTTCCAGCGCAGCGAGCTTGGTGGCGGCATCGACGCGAGTGGCGATATAGTCGGGCACGTTGATCCGCTCCGCCTGGGCGAAGCTGCCGACCTCTCGCCAGAGCTGATCGCCCCAGTAGACGGCCAGGCTGGTCGCAACGGAGTCGCTGCCCCAGCAATGATCCCACCGGGCGAGGGTGGCGATCGGCGCGGCCAGTTGGCGCCGGCGTGGGTCATTCGCCGGCAACGCACCCCATGCGGCGACGAGGCCGGGCAGCAGCCGCGCGAAGGCAGGCAGATAGGGATCGTAAGCGGCGACGCGCAACCGCTCGGGCGTCCAGCCGCGCTTGCCGGTCAGCAGGAGGTCGGCGTGTTCGCCGCGGGCGTTGCCGCCGACCTGATCCATGTAGCGCGGATAGTCGGCTGCCTTGGGACTATCCGGTCCAGCGGCGCTCCACGGCCAGTCGTTGGTGTTGTGGACCCAGCCAACCCGCGGGTTGGTGACGCTCGGCAGGCTGGCAAGCGGGTGCAGCCCTTGCCAGTCGGTCGCGGGATCACTGCCGTCGACAGGGCGGGTATAGTCGAACCGATCATCGCGCACCGGCATGAACTGCGGCATCAGGAACGCGATCTCGCCCCTGTCATCGGCGAACAGCGTGTCGTTCGACGAATTCGCCTTCCGCTCGGCCACCGCCACATACGAGGCAAGGTCGGTGGCCTTGGTGCGCAACCAGCTCTGCTCCAGCGCCGGGACGGGCCGCCACATCAACGCGGTCGCGATCCATCGACCGTTCTTCGCCGCGACGATCGGACCATGATGCGTGCGCCAGGTCGTAAATCGCCGCTCGCCCAGGTTGCCGTCGGACTGGCGGAAGCGGATCGTCACCGTGCGCGCCGTGGCCGGGCGCGTCTCGCCACCGTAGCGGTAGGCCCAGCCGCTGCCGCGACGTACCATCGCCTCGGCGAACTGGTCGACATTGTCGACGGTGGAGGAGGTGTGCATCCAGCCGGCGTGCGCGTTGAACCCCTGATAGACGAAGAACTGTCCCCAGGTGCTGGCGCCATAGGCATTCAGCCCGTCGTCGCTCGTCATCTGCGCTTCCGAGCGGAAGTAGAAACTGGTGTGCGGGTTGATGAGGAGGAGCCCCCGGCCTTTGGCGGTCAGCTTCGGCGCGATGGCGATGCCGTTCGACCCCGAAGGTTCGCGCGGGACCGCCCCCAGCTCTTCCGGCGTCGGTAAGGCCGGCTGGCCGTAAAAGGTCTTGAGGTCGGTGAGCGAAATGCGCTCGATATCGCCGCCAATGCTGCCTTCGGTGAAGCTCAGCGCCATCCACGGTTCGAACCGGGTCAACACCCTTGGCTTTACCCGCGGGTGGGTCGTGAGGTAGAAATTCAGCCCGTCCGCCCAGGCGTCCATCAGCGTGCGCAGCCAGGCGGGGCTGGCGATGTATTGGGCCTGAAGTTCGGCCGGATCGACGAACAGTCGCTGGCGCAGGTCTGCCCAGATCGCTTGCTCGCCATCCGCCTCGGCGGTGCGACCGAGCGCGGTCAGATAATTGGCCTCGATCCGTGCGAAGTCGTCCTCTGCCTGCGCATAGATCATGCCGAACACC
This sequence comes from Sphingomonas sp., assembly GCF_042091075.1. Taxonomy (GTDB): domain Bacteria; phylum Pseudomonadota; class Alphaproteobacteria; order Sphingomonadales; family Sphingomonadaceae; genus Sphingomonas. The sequence goes on from NZ_JBELIE010000172.1 coordinate 2,171, forward strand.
GCGTCGGCGTCGCTGCGGCCGCGGACGTGGGGGATGCCCCAATCGTCCCGCGTGATCGTCACCCGCGCCGCCTCGGCCTGCCACCGTGCCATGTCGGGGGCGGGCGCGGCGGCGGTTGTCGCCAGAGAGGCCGCGAAGATCAGCGGATTGCGCGTGTGCCGCAGGACGGTAACCATGGCGCTAGCGTAGAACGGGGAGTGAGGCATGGCCAAGCACTGGTTGGCGATCGTGATGGCGATGATGCTCGCCGGCGCCAGCGAGCCACCGGTCGACCTCGCGACAGGTACCGCGACGTTACTGCGTCCCGCGGGTGTGTTCGACGGCGTCGACGGGAAGGTGCATGCCAGCTGGCAGGTGCTGGTGCGCGGCGATCGGATTGTCGCAGTCGGCCCAAATCTCGCCGTTCCCGCAGGCGCGCAGATCATCGACCTCGCCGGTGACACGCTGATGCCGGGCATGATCGAAGGACATGGCCATCTCTTCCTCCATCCCTATGACGAAGCGAGCTGGGACGACCAAGTGCTGCATGAACCGCTGGCATTGCGCACGGCGCGCGCCGTGGCGAACGCTCGCGCGACCCTGCGGGCGGGCTTCACCAGCGAGCGCGATCTTGGCACCGAGGGCGCAGGCTATGCCGATGTCGGGCTGAAGGCGGCGATTGATCAGGGGATCATCGAGGGCCCCCGGCTGAGCGTCGCGACGCGCGCGATCGTCGCGCTCGGTGCCTACGGTCCCAAGGGGTTCGAGCCGGGCGTCGCCATCCCGCAAGGTGCGGAGGAGGTCTCAGGCGCGCAGCAGATGATCGCTGCCGTGCGTCGGCAGATCGCGGCCGGTGCGGACTGGGTAAAGCTCTACGCCGACTATCGCTGGCGGCCAGGTGAGGAGAGTCGCGCGACGCTCAGTCTTGACGAAATCCGGGCGGCGGTGGCGGCGGCGCACGATGCCGGGCGTCCTGTTGCGGTGCACGCATCAACTGTGGAGGGCATGCGCCGCGCGATCGAGGCGGGTGTCGACACGATCGAGCACGGTTACGGCGGCACGCCCGCGCTTTTCGCGATGATGGCGGCGAAGAAGATCACCCTCTGTCCAACGCTCGCTGCCGCCGACGCAAGCGCACGCTATCGCGGTTGGAACGGCGCAGAGCCGGCGCCCGCCGCCGTGCAGAAGAGCCGCGATAGCCTCCGCCTGGCCCTCGCCGCCGGCGTGCCGATCTGCATGGGCGGCGACGTTGGCGTGTTCGCGCACGGCACGAACGCACGCGAGATGGAACTGATGGCCGCTGCCGGGATGACGCCGGCGCAGGTGCTGATCGCCGCCACCTCGGGCAACGCACGCTGGATGCGGATGGGCGATCGCCTTGGCGCGGTAAAGTCGGGCCTGCTCGCCGACCTGATCGCCGTTGCCGGAAACCCGACGCTGGACCTTGACGCCGTTCGCTCCGTGCGGCTGGTGATCAAGGGCGGCACCATCGTTCGCATGTAGCAGGATGCAGCCGCCCTAGCCTTCCGGCGCTGGCGGAACGAAGATGAACGGATGACCGGTACCGGGAGCTAGGCGCGAGGCGCCGAATGGCCGCAATTGCGTTTTCTCTGCCGCATAATGCGCTGAGCTTTGTTCTTCGCGCTTCCACCGAATGGCCAACGTCGGTTTCGTCGCCACGGCTCGACAAGTTGAATGCACGCTTGTCCACAAGCGATGGTGGAGGGAACCGCGCGCCTGTCTGAAACTTCGCCCTCGCCAAACGTTGATCGAGCAATGTTTTGAAAGGGTGCAGCAATGGCTCGGCTCTATCGGCTTGCAATCGCGTGGTTCGTGGCCGTCCTCGGTGGCTTCTTTGTGGTTGCTGGCGGGGTTCTCGCGTCGATCGGCGGGTCACCCTACTACCTGATCGCCGGCATCCTGATGGTCATCAGCGGCGCTCTGCTCGGCCGCAACCCCCGTCTCGGGCGTTTGCTGTTCGTCGCGATCTGGGTCGGCACGCTGATCTGGGCCATTCGGGAGGTCGGGTTCGACGGATTGCAGCTCGTCCCGCGATTGGTGGCGCCGACCGTTCTGCTCGCGTTCGTGCTGCTGACCGGGTGGCGCGCGCGATCGTGGCGATCGCACGCGCATGTCGCTCCCGTCGCGGCGGCGGTGCTATTCGCGCTCGGGATCGGCGGCATCGCTCTGCACGGCGGCCAGGTCGAGGCGCAGGGCGCAAGCGGGATCGCGCTGCCCGCCGCGCCGACCGGCGAGGCCGATGCGGACTGGCGCTATTATGGCGGTACGTTGTCGGGTCGGCGTTACTCGGCGCTGTCCGACATCACGCCACAGAACGTGGGCCGCCTCCAGCTCGCGTGGACGCAGCGGACCGGTGATTTGCCGATGGCAGCGGAGTCGAAGGAGCACAAGCGCGAGTATCATTCGGAGGCAACGCCGATCCACATCGGCGACACGCTCTACACCTGTACGCCGCACTCGTTCGTGCAGGCGATCGATGCAACCAACGGCAAGACCAAGTGGAGCTGGCATGAGGACGCCGCCATCCAGGGCAACAACTACCTGGTCTGCCGCGGGGTCACATATTTCGAGGCGCCGGCGGGTACGCCGTGTCCGCGGCGGATCTTCGCCCCCACGTTCAACGCGCGGCTCGTCGCGCTTGATGCCGATACCGGTCGTCCGTGCACCAGCTTCGCTAACAATGGCGCGATCGACCTGCGCACCAACATGGGCACGTCGAAGCCGTCCGATCAGATCGGCACCACGCCGCCTGTCGTCGTCAACAATCGTTTGATTATCGGCGAGCGGATCATCGACAATGTCAACCGCGACATCCCCTCGGGCGTCGTGCGCGCCTATGATCCGGTGTCGGGTGCGCCTGTCTGGGCCTGGGACGTCGGCCGCTCGCCGGACGCGATCGCGCCGCTGCCGGCCGGGCAGACCTATACGCGCGGAACGCCCAATGTGTGGGGCGCGATTACCGCCGACGCGGCCAATGGCATCGTCTATCTCGGTACCGGCAATGCCTCGCCCGATTACTGGATCGGTTACCGTCGCCCGTTCGACGACCGCTTCGGCTCGTCGATCGTGGCGCTCGATGTCGCCACGGGGAAGATGCGTTGGACGCGGCAACTCGTTCACCGCGACATGTGGGACATGGATCTTCCCGTGGGGCCGTCGTTGTTCGACTACCGAGCGCCGAACGGACGAGTGATCCCTGCGCTGATCCAGACGACCAAGATGGGCCAGGTGTTCTTCCTGAACCGGCTGACCGGCGCGCCGCTGGCGAGCATCACCGAGAAGCCGGTGCGCACCGATGGCGCGACACCCGGCGTCCGCGTTTCGCCGATACAGCCTTTCTCCACGGGCATGCCAAGCTTCACGCCGGCGGCGCCGACCGAGGTCGCTACCTGGGGGGCAACGCCGATCGACCAGTTGTTCTGCCGCATCGACATTCGCCGCGCGCAGGGAACCGGCATCTACCAGCCAATGGGGCTGAAGCCGATCATCGGCCACCCCGCCTTTGACGGCGTGACCGATTGGGGCGGTGCGGCGGTTGATCCGGTCCGCGGCGTGATGACGGTCAACACGATGGAGATGCCGTTCAAGCTGTGGCTTATGCGCCGCGACGATCCGAGGGTCGCCGAATTGATGAAGCAGAAGCAGGGTGGCGAGAACGCCATGCAGGCGCAGCTGCAGACGCAGTACAATACGCCCTACGTCGCGGTGGTGAAAGCATGGGTTGGCATCTTCGGGGCGCCATGCGTTGCGCCGCCCTGGGGGCATCTGACCGCGGTTGACCTCGGCACCCGCAAGGTCCTGTGGAAGAAGGTTCTCGGCACGGCGCGCGACACCGGCCTGTTCGGCTCGCATCTGGGCGTGCCGATCAAGACGGGCGTCCCCAATTTGGGCGGATCGATCATCACCGCGGGCGGGCTCGCTTTCATCGGCGCGACGACCGATCAATATCTTCGTGCCTTCGATCTCAATACAGGAAAGGTCTTGTGGAAGGCGCGGCTGCCAGCAGGAGCGCAAGCGACACCGATGACCTATCGCGGGCGTGACGGGCGGCAATACGTCGTCATCACCGCAGGCGGGCATGGCGCGCTGGGAACGCGCTACGGGGATTATACGCTGGCCTATGCTCTTCCGAGAAGCTGAGCACAGGCGATCCGGTGACTTCGCTTGATGGTCAGATCATCAGTTCGGCTTTAGGTCGGCTGGCGAGCGCCAACGCGGCGTCGAGGGCGCCGCATACTACCGTCCTGCCGGTGAACTGGTCCGTAAGGCTGTGAACAAGTGGATTCTGACGTCCGGTGAATTCGATGATATCGTTGATTTCGATCGAGCTATTCGTGATCCCCGGCAACCCCGTCGCATGCGGAATGAGGTGGTCCCGCCTTCTTGGACAGTTTGGCGGCTGAGTTAAGCTAATCCCGGT
>NZ_JBELIE010000173.1:0-6533 GCF_042091075.1 Sphingomonas sp.
TCGAACACGCTGCGCAGGTGCGGCAGCAGCGTGTTGTTGATGACGGTGATGAAGCCCCACATGAAGAACAGGCTGGCAAGCAGCATCAGCGCGGAACGGTAGGACGCGCCCGCGCCTGTTCCGCCACCCGGCGACGCCCCCACTCCCGTCGATCCGATCGGACCCGCCATGCTATTTCCCCCTCCTGGGCTTCGATTATCGGCCGTTTCAGGCCATGGATGCCTTGCCTCGTTTATTTATGTCTGACTATATTCGGCGCCATCGGTGGTCAATGCGGAATTGACGCGGGCCGGATGGCGCGTGCGTGTGGGGAGGAACATCTTGGAACAGCCGGTTCGCGTGATCTTTCGTTGTGCGGTGGCGATACTGCCTTTCCTGGCCGCCCCGGCGCTTGGCGCGACGGCAGAGCGCTCGGCGTTCGGCACGCTGCCCGATGGCACGCGCGTCGAGCGGGTCACCCTCACGGGGGGCAATGGCGTGGTCGCGCGCATCATGACCTTGGGCGCGACGCTGCAGACGTTCGAAGTGCCCGGCCGCGACGGCAAGGTGGTGGACGTGACGCTCGGCTATGACGATGCGGCCAGTTACGTGCGAGCACCGAACTATTGGGGGCAGACGATCGGCCGCTATGCCAATCGCATTCGCGGCGGCCGCTTCTCCCTCGACGGACGCAGCTATCAGGCGCCGCTCAACGACAAGACCAATACGCTCCACGGCGGTACCGAGGGCTTCGACAAGCGGGTGTGGCGGATCGTCTCTGTGTCCAGCGGCGCGCAGGCCAGGGTGGTGATGGCGCTGACCAGCCCGGCGGGCGATCAGGGCTATCCCGGAAAGCTCGATGTCACCGTCGCTTACGCGCTCGACGATCGCGGCTCGCTGACCATCGACATGGACGCCGCTACCGACGCGCCCACGGTCGTCAACCTGACCAATCACGCGCTTTTCAACATGGCGGGCGAGGGATCGCCGGGCGGCATCTACGCCCAGCGGCTGACTATTCCGGCGCGCCGGTTCACCCCGGTCGATGCCACCCTGATCCCGACGGGCGAGATGAAAGCGGTGGCCGGCACCGTGTTCGATTTCACGCGCGGGCGGCTGCTGGGCGATGGGATCCGCGACGGGCGCGACCCACAGATCGTGATCGGGCGCGGCTGGGACCATAATTGGGTGCTCGACAAGGGCGCGACCGCCGAGCCGCGGCTCGCCGCGCGGCTGGAGGATCCCGCCTCCGGCCGGGTGCTGGAGGTGTTGACCACCGAGCCGGGCGTGCAATTCTATTCGGGCAATTTTCTCGACGGGACGCTGATCGGCAAGGGCGGTCATGTCTATCGCATGGGCGACGGGCTGGCGCTCGAACCCCAGAAGTTTCCGGACACCCCCAACCAGCCGGGCTTCGGCTCGGCGCGGGTCGATCCTGGCAAGCCCTATCACCACCGCATGATCTACCGCGTCTCCACCGCGCGCTGATCCTGGAGCCTGATCACGTGACACAGAAGCTGCGCAGCCGCGCCTGGTTCGACAACCCGGACAATATCGACATGACCGCGCTCTATCTGGAGCGCTATCTCAACTTCGGGATCAGCCTGGAGGAGCTGCGCTCGGGCAAGCCGATCATCGGCATCGCCCAGACGGGGAGCGACCTCAGCCCCTGCAACCGCCACCTGCTCGTCCTGGCCGAGCGGGTGCGGGAGGGCATCCGCGACGCGGGGGGTATCGCGTTCGAGTTCCCGGTCCATCCGATCCAGGAAACGGGCAAGCGGCCGACGGCGGGCCTCGACCGCAACCTCGCCTATCTGGGCCTGGTTGAGGTGCTATACGGCTATCCGCTCGATGGCGTGGTGCTGACGATCGGTTGCGACAAGACCACGCCCGCCGCGTTGATGGCGGCGGCCACCGTCAACATCCCGGCGATCGCGCTGTCGGTCGGGCCGATGCTCAACGGCTGGCACAAGGGTGAGCGAACCGGGTCGGGCACCATCGTCTGGAAGGCAAGGCAACTGCTCGCCGCCGGCGAGATCGACGATGCCGAGTTTATCCGCCTCGTCGCCTCCTCCGCGCCGTCGACCGGCTATTGCAACACCATGGGCACGGCGACGACGATGAACTCGCTGGCCGAGGCACTGGGCATGAGCCTGCCCGGATCGGCGGCGATCCCCGCGCCCTATCGTGACCGTCAGGAGGTGTCGTGGCGCACCGGCAAGCGCATCGTCGAGATGGTGGCGGAGGATGTGAAGCCCAGTGACATCATGACCCGCGACGCCTTTCTCAACGCCATCGTCGTCAACTCGGCGATCGGCGGCTCCACCAACGCGCCCATCCACCTGCAGGCGATCGCGCGTCACGCGGGGGTGGAACTGGACTGGAAGGATTGGCAGGAAACCGGCCATAAGGTGCCGCTGCTGGTCAATCTTCAGCCCGCCGGCGAATATCTGGGCGAGGATTATTATCGCGCCGGCGGCGTGCCGGCGGTGGTCAGCCAGCTGATGGGCGAGGGGCTGATCCGTGAGGATGCCCTCACCGTCAACGGCCGCACCATGGGGGACAATTGCCGCGACGCCGTGATCGAGGACGACAAGGTCATTCGCCCGTTCGACCGGCCGCTGAAGGATAATGCGGGCTTCATCGTCTTGTCAGGCAATTTGTTCGACGCCGCGATCATGAAGACCAGCGTGATCGGTCCCGAATTCCGCGATCGCTATCTCTCCAACCCCGACGATCCCGACGCCTTTGAAGGGCCGGCGGTCGTGTTCGACGGGCCGGAGGACTACCACCACCGCATCGACGATCCCGCGCTGGGGATCACGCCGGACACGCTGATGTTCATGCGCGGCGCCGGTCCGATCGGCTATCCGGGCGCGGCGGAAGTCGTGAACATGCGCCCGCCCGCCTATCTCATCACCGAGGGGATTCACGCGCTGCCCTGCATCGGTGACGGGCGCCAGTCGGGGACTAGCGGCAGCCCGTCGATCCTCAACGCCAGCCCGGAGGCGGCGGCGATGGGCGGCCTGGCGTTGCTGAGGACGGGCGACCGCGTCCGCATCGACCTGAAGCGGGGTACGGCCGACGTATTGATTTCGGATGAGGAGCTTGCCGCGCGACGTGCGGCGCTGGAGGCGGACGGCGGCTACGCCTATCCCGCCGCGCAGACCCCCTGGCAGGAGATTCAGCGCGCGGTGGTGGGCCAGATGAATACCGGCGCAATCCTGGAGGGCGCGGAGAAATATCAGCGGATCGCCCAGACCAGGGGGCTGCCGCGCGACAATCACTGATCGCGTCGCGCACCGGCCGGGCCGGCGCGGTCAACCCGCCTGCCTGACGCCGGTCGACGGCCGGGCTTCCTCGTGGTCGATCGCCTGTTCGGTGTCCGCCTGCGCCTGACGGACCAGGATCATCGTCGCGTCGCGCGCCGCCTCGGCATCGCCGCGTGCGATCGCGTTGAACAGCGCCTGATGCTCGGGCAGCGGATCGCGCGGTATCCGGGAAGCGCGGTACTTGAAATAGGTCGTCCAGCGGACGGCGGCGGCGATACTGGCCGACAGGCTGACCAGCAGTTCGTTGCCGGTCGCTTCCAGGATCACGGCATGGAAGGTCTGGTCGGCGGCGCGACCCGCCTCGCTGGCGAGGCCGTGGACCGACATTTCCTCCAGGGCATGGCCGATGCGGGCGAGTTGCGCCGGGGTCCGCCCCACGGCCGCCAATTCGGCGGCGGCGGGTTCCACGATCAGGCGGAGCTGGAACAGGCTGCGCACGAAAGACACCGGCGGCGCGCCTTCGAACATCCAGCGGAGCAGTTCGGGATCGAGGAGATTCCACGCCTGCCGCTCGCGGATACGGGTGCCCGCCTTCGGCCGGCTTTCCACCAGGCCCTTCGCTGACAATATCCGCAACGATTCACGGATCACGCTGCGCGATACCCCCGACCGTTCGGCCAGCTCGATCTCACCCGGCAGCACCGATCCCACCGCATAATGGCCGGTGACGATGGCGACCCCGATATCGCGGGCAAGCGATATGTGAGCGGGCTTTCCCCTCTTGCCGCCGTTCATTCCGCTCCCCTGTCAGACGAACCGCTTGTGCCGCAGGCCGCGCCATGCGGCAAGCCGCGCGCCTGCGGCTCGGGGGTCCGCCGCGATTGGTCCGGGCATATTCGATGTCTATCAACCGGCAGGAGCGGCTATCGTCGTCATCGCGGAAAAGTCAGGCTGCGTTCCGGGGCAGCGAGTCGGTGAGTGGCGATGGCGGGAGGACAGCGACAGGCGCAAGGCTGGCGCCCGGCCATTTCCGACTATTTGTCGGCTTGCAATCAGGGGGAGATGTATCCGGCTTTCTGGCCCCTTCGTCACCCCAGTGGGTAAACTGGGCGGTGCGTGCGCCCGGACCGCTGGCGCCGCAGGTGCTACCGGCCGCTTAGCGCGCGCCGGATGTTCGCCTCGCTGCTCGGTTCCTCCACGAGCGAGGAGGACGCCTCCTGGGCTTCCAGATAGGCCTGCATCCAATCCGGGCCCTCGAGCGACAGCGACTGACGCTTTCGCGCACGAAGCGTCGCCATGCTCTTTCGAGCGATGACGCTTGCGAGGTCCAGGGCGAGCGGCAGGACCGCCGCCGGAGGCACCACATAATTGAAGAAACCGGTCGGCTCGAGTTCACGGGCCGAGAAACTCCGTCCCGTATACAGCATCTCACGCACCTTCGCTTCCGGCATCTTCAGCATCGCGAAAAGCCCGGCGCTACCGCCGACGAGGCCATAGTCCACTTCGGGACAGGCAAAACGCGCCTGTTCGCTGGCGATGCGCATATCGCACATGCCCGCCAGCATGACGCCTACGCCAACCGTCGCGCCGTTTATCGCCGCCACCATGGGACGCTCTATTCGGTGGAAGCGCGGCAGTTGCTCGTTGATGAAGCCATAGCGTTCACGGCGACGCTGCGCGGTCATGCCCTTGAACTCGTGAAGGTCCGCGCCGCCGCACCAGGCCTTGCTGCCCTCCGGCGCGGTGATCACGAGCACGCGGACGCGATCATGGGCTTCGACATATGCGGCCAGGCGCCCGATGTCCTCGTAGACTGACAGCGACACCGCATTCACCGGCGGCCGGGAGAAGGTGACCAGCGTCACACCGTCGTCGCGCACAGCGATCTTGAAGCAGCCGAGCTGGGTTTCCTCGCTGGGCGTGAACGAGCAAGTGTGCATGGTCATCGTCAGTTCGTTCAGGCTGCCACTGGCTCGGGCACGAAGGCGACCCCGGTCAGGCGGGCAAGCTCTTCGCGGCTTAACCCTGGCACGAGCTCGACGACCGAAGCGCCCCCCGGGCCCACGTCGAATACGCCGACATCGGAGTAGATGCGGGACACGCAGGCGATCCCGGTCAGGGGGTAGGTGCAGCGCTGAACCAGCTTGCTTTCGCCCGATTTGGTGAAGAGATCCATCATGACGAAGACGCGCTTGGCGCCGATCGCCAGGTCCATGGCGCCGCCGACCGCCGGGACCGCGTCCGCCGCTCCGGTGTGCCAGTTTGCGAGGTCGCCGTGCACCGAAACCTGAAAGGCGCCGAGCACGCAGATGTCGATATGTCCGCCCCGCATCATCGTGAACGAATCGCCGTGATGGAAGAAGCAGCCGCCAGTCAGCAGCGTCACGGGCTGCTTGCCCGCATTGATGAGATCCCAGTCCTCCTGGCCCGCCATGGGTGCGGGGCCCATGCCGAGGATGCCGTTCTCGCTGTGAAGGAAGATTTCGCGATCGGGAGGCAGGAAGTCGGCGACCTTCGTCGGCGCCCCGATGCCAAGATTGACATAGGCTCCTTCCGGAATGTCCTGCGCCACCCGCTGGGCAATCGCTTCACGGCTCATTCGTTGCATGTCTGGCAGACTCCTCAGGCGGCAGCGACGACGACGGGGGCGGCGCCGATCTGAACGACGCGCTTCACGAATATGCCGGGTGTCACGACCGTTTCGGGATCGATCTCTCCGAGCGGCACCATATGGCCGACCTGCGCGACGGTGCATTTCGCGGCCATGGCCATGATGGGGCCGAAGTTGCGTGCCGCCTTCCGATAGACGAGATTCCCCCAGCGATCGCCCCGCTCGGCCTTGATAAGCGCGAAATCCGCGTGGATCGGATATTCCAGGACGTAGTCGCGACCGTCGATGTTGCGTGTTTCCTTGCCCTGCGCGAGGAGCGTTCCGAAGCCGGTGGGGGTGTAGATCGCACCGAGGCCCGATCCCGCTGCCTGTATCCGCGCCGCTAGGTTCCCCTGTGGTACCAGCTCCAGTTCGAGCTCGCCGGAGCGATACCGTTGCTCGAAGTGATGCGAGGCGGCCATCCGCGGGAACGAGCAAACGACCTTGCGCACCCGTCCCGCCTTGATGAGCGCGGCGATACCGATCTCGCCAGAGCCCGCGTTGTTGCTGATGACCGTCAGGTTCGTCGCACCATGATCAACCACGGCCTGGATCAGTTCGGCGGGGGCGCCGGCATCCCCGAAGCCGCTGATCATGATGGCGGCACCGTCCTGAAGATCGGCGATGGCCTC
>NZ_JBELIE010000016.1:0-32550 GCF_042091075.1 Sphingomonas sp.
TGCCCGCCGCCGCCCCTCCGGCCGCGGCGCCGGTGTCGGACGCGGAGCTGACCGGGGCGCTGCGGGCGGGCCGGCCGGCCAAGCGCGCCCCCGCGACGACGGCGCCGCGTCAGCGCTGAGGTGTTGCGGTCGTCCGGGCGTTCCGGCGGTGAGCGGAACGCGGGCTGCCGCCGCTGGCTGCGGCGGTCGCGGTGCGGCGCGCGTTCCGCTGCTGCGCTTTGATATGAAGGCATCGTCCCGATGAACGTCGACCTGTTCGACTTCGATCTGCCGGCGGAGCGGATCGCGCTGCGTCCGGTGGCGCCACGTGATTCGGCGCGCATGCTGCTCGTCACCCCCAACGGACTGGCCGATCGGATCGTCAGCGATTTGCCCGATGCGCTGCGTCCGGGGGATCTGCTGGTGTTCAACGATACGCGGGTCATTCCCGCGCAGCTGGAGGGCACGCGCGGCGCGGCGCGGATCGGGGCGACGCTGCACAAGCGCGAGGGCCCGCGCCGCTGGCGGGCGTTCGTGCGCAACGCCAGGCGGCTGCGCGACGGCGATGTCGTGGATTTCGGCGCCGGGGTCACCGCCAGCGCCGTCGACCGCGAAGAGGACGGCAGCTGGGCGCTGGTGTTCGCGGGGGAGGAGCCGGTGGAGCTGCTGCTGGAGCGTGCCGGCCGCATGCCATTGCCGCCCTATATCGCGGGCAAGCGCGATACCGACGCGCGCGACGCCGACGATTATCAGACGATGTTCGCCGATCGGCCCGGCGCGGTGGCGGCGCCGACCGCGGCGCTGCATTTCACGCCCGCGCTGCTGGCCGCGCTCGATCGCACCGGCATTGGGCACGCGACGCTGACGCTGCATGTGGGCGCCGGCACCTTTCTGCCGGTCAAGGCGGAGGATACCGACGATCATCGCATGCATGCCGAATGGGGTCGGATCGACGCCGCCGCCGCCGACCGGCTCAACGCGGTGCGCGCCGCCGGGGGCCGGGTGATCGCGGTCGGGACGACATCGCTGCGACTGATCGAAAGCGCCACCGGCGACGATGGCATCGTCCGCCCGTTCGAGGGCGATACGTCGATCTTCATCACCCCGGGCTATCGCTTCCGCGGCATCGACGGGCTGATGACGAATTTCCACCTGCCGCGTTCGACCTTGTTCATGCTGGTATCCGCGCTGATGGGGCTGGAAACGATGCAGGCGGCCTATGCCCATGCGATCGCCAGCGACTATCGCTTCTATTCCTATGGCGACGCATCGCTGCTGCTGCCTTGAGGCCGCGCCGCCGGCCTGGGCCGCGGGCACCCTGGATGGCGGTTTTCCCTATACAAAATGAGGTAGATCCTTCATTAGGCGGCCGTTAACCCCGTTCGTTAACCCTCTTTTCGACGAGGGGCGGACCCGTGGGGCAGGCGTTGCAACTCGGGGGAGTGGCCGTCATGATCCGGACCGTCGATGCGAAAGCCGTCGACAGCGCCAAGGCGCTGCCTGACCGATCGATTCTCGTCTTCTCGAAGATTCCCATCGCCCCCAGCCATGGCGGCAATCGCCAGCGGATCCGGACGTTGCTCGGCGAATTGCGTCGCGATCATGCGGTGACGTTCGCCTTGATCCCTTCCCGTCAGCGGCGTGATTGCGACGCGCAGGGGCATCGCGATTTCTTCGGGCCTGGCCGGTATCGTCCGCTGACGCGCGGCATCGTTGCCGAAACGATGTTCAACGCCGCCGCCTTGGCGCGGCGGGTGCGCACGAAAGTGTTCGGGGATCGCCGGTCCACCGACGTGGACTATCTATTCGATCGGTCGATCCGCGCGCAATGCCAGCGGCTGATCGCGGCTCTGCGGCCTGATATCGTGCTGGTGGAATATGTCCATTTTTCGAAAATCTTCGAATGGGTGCCCGACGACACGCTGAAGGTGCTGGACACGCATGATTCGTTCGTCGCGGAATTCACGCCCGCCGCGGAACGGAAGGGCCTGGCGCGGGCGGATACGATCCTGGCGATCCAGGATCGGGAGGCGGCGCTGTTCGACACGCTGCTCGCCGGTGCCGCGTCCACGCGGGTCGCGACGGTCAGTCACATCGTCGCCCCCTGCGCGCCGATCGATCTCTCGCGGTGCGACGGCGCCTCTTTCATCGGATCGAACTTCATCGCGAACAACCAGTCGCTCGCCCGGCTGATCGACGATGTCATGCCGCTGGTGCTGGCGCGGCGCCCCGCGTTCAAGCTGCATGTGATCGGCAGCGTCGGCGACGCGATCCCCGATTACCCGTTCGTCGTGAAACATGGTCGCGTCGATCGGATCGCGGACGCGCTGGTGCAGGCGCCGGTGCTGGCGAACTACATCACCGCCGGCACCGGCATCAAGATCAAGCTGCTCGACGCCATGAACATGGGGGTGCCCTGCGTCAGCACCGTCCTGGGGGCGGAGGGGGTGGAACGGGGGTTCGCCGCCGGCGTGCAGATCACCGACGACCGGCAGGATTTCGCCGATGCGCTGGTGGCGCTGGCGGATGACGCAGCGCGGCGGGAGGTGATGGGGCGCGCGGGCATCGCGGCGATCGCGCGCTGGAATGCACGGCAGCGCGCCGCGCTGGCGGAGGCGTTCGCGCTGCCGGGCCGCCCGGTGGTGGAGGAGCGGGCGGCGATACCGGATGGCGTGGCGGCGTGAGCATCGGCCGCCACCGCCGCTACATCATGCCGCCCTGTAGACCTTGATCCGGTAATTGGTGGTGTCGGTGCCCTGGGCATTCTTGTTCGGGCCGACGTAGATCGACAGGATGTCGCCGGGTTTCAGCGTGATGCTCTTCACATTCATATCGTAATGCTGTGCCACGGTGGTCGACAGCACGGTCTGCGCATTGACCTGTATCGTCAGGTCGATCCCGTCCACCGACGAGGCGATCACGTCCCATGTACCCTTCAGGTCGAACTTGCCCTCGACCGGCGAGGTATAGCGCAGCAGCGCCTTATAGGCGTCGGGTGAGCCCCCGGTGTTGTAGTCGACCGGGCTGACCGTATTGGCGTTGATGTTGAACGGGCGCAGCCAGTCGATACCGATATAGGGCTGCCAGTCGGCACTCGCGATCTCGCCGCCGCCCTGCGTATAGGCCATGTTGAACGCCCCGCTGCGCACCCCATAGGCGAAATAGGTCCATGGCCCCTCGAAGCGGGTGCTGCCGTCGAGCGCGTTGGTGAAGTCGAACTGATCGTAGCTGTCGGCGACAAGCTGGATGCTGCCGAGCTGCACATTGTCGCCCAGTGACAGCGCGGTATCGCTGACGATGATGATCGGCGTGTCGGCGGTGATCGCGGTCGGCTTGCTGATCTCCACGCCCTGCGCATTGTAGAATTTGGCGGCGGCCGTGACCGTCAACGAGCGCGGCTCGCCCCAGATCACCATCGCATTCTGGCCGAATTCGTAGGCATAGGTGAAGGCGTCCGTCGCCAGCCGCTGCCCCGCACCCTTCGCCAGAACCTGCGTGGCCATGACCTTATAGCCCTGGCCGGGGGCGAGGATGTCACCGCCGAACGACGTCAGCGCGACATTCTTGTACCACAGGTTGGTGGGGCTGCCCTGCTGCCGCAGCGCATACCAGTCCGCCTCCGCGACACCGGCACTGGCCATCACCGCGATGCTCTTCACCAGATAGCTGGCGGTATCGGGAATGCTGTCGACTTCCTTCGCGAATTCGGTGACGTGGATCGGCTTGGCGTTCGATCCCATCGCGTTGCGCAGCACCGTCAGCTGCTTTTCGAGCTGCTCGGGATCGGTGGTGTACGGATGGACGACGATCCCATCCATATAATTGAGTGCCCCCAGCGCGAAGAGCGGCTTGAAATAGCCGACCGGGATGGCCAGCGCGGCACCGCCCAGCACCTTCACGTCCGGATGGGTCGCCTTCACCGCATTGTAGACGGTGCGCAGCTGGTTGAAATAATATTGCTGCCGCGGGCCATAGCCGTCGTTCAGCACGGGGCCGGAGACGAAATTGAAGGCATTGTACTCGTTGCCGATCTCGATCGTCTTGATGCGCGGGAAGCGATCCAGCGTGGCGACCACATATTTGGCGAAGGCGGCGCGCCCGGCGTCGGTATAGGGGGTGTTGCCGCCGTCGTAGAGCGGATTGGTATCCCCGAACGTCAGCGTGATCGGCATGCCGGCGTCGCTGACCGTGTCCATCCACTTCGCGCCTGGCGTGGTGAACTGATACACGCCCGGCGACTTTTCGATATCCGACCACAATACGCCGTCACGGACGTTCTGTGCCCCGATTGTCTTGGCGACGTTCAGGATCGAAAAGTCCCACGCCTGCTGCTGGAAATGCGTGACGGCGCCCAGCACCATCTTGTTCGGATTGGCTGGCACCGACGCGGTCGGGGTCGGAGTCGGCACCGGGCTGGAAGGGGACGGCGACACCACGACTCCCGTCGTGCTAGTTGCCGAGCCATCGCCCCCACCACCGCCGCACGCCCCCAGAAGGAGCAGGCTGCTTACCGCTAGAGCCATTCGCAACGTCATGGTGGAAACCTAAATGTGAGCAAGTTTCCAATCACTTAGGGGAAGATGCTTAATTTAGTCTTGCCGCCCGCCCGTTATGATGGTTGGAGCATCGATGGGCGTGCCGCATCGCTTTATCCCGCTTCCGGCGCATGCCGGCGGATGACGCGATGACGGGGTGGCGCGAACCCCGGTACTCTCACCCCGGGCCCGTCACCGCAGCGGGTCGTTATCGCAGTGGCGTATGTGTTGCGCGCCAACCTACGGCTGATCGATCCATGGTGTTTCGCAAGACCGCTTCCGTTTCCGCCCCCGTTTCCCCGCCGTGCCTGCCCGCCGGGCGGCGCGTTTATGCGATCGCGGACATTCACGGGGAAGCCGATCTGCTGGTGGAATTGCTCAACGCGATTCGCCGCGACGGATCGGCGCGCGGCGGCGCGGCGATGACGCTGGTGTTCCTCGGTGACTTCATCGATCGTGGCAAGGATGCGGCGACGCTGCTGAAGGTGTTTCCGCTGATCGCGTCGGACGGCGTGGTGGTGCTGAAGGGCAATCACGAGGCGGCGCTGGTCGACGCCTATCGCGGTGACGAGGAAGCCCTGGCATTCTGGCTGAAATTCGGCGGCGACGCGACGCTGGAGGGGCTGGGGGTGGATGCCTGCCCGCATCAGCCGGGCAGCTACAGCAAGATCATGGGCGACCTGCGCCGCGCGGTCGATGTCGCGACGATCGACTGGCTCGATCGCCTGCCGCATTCCTGGTCTCTGGGGGATTATTTCTTCAGCCACGCCGGGATCCGGCCGGGGTTGCGGCTGGCGAAACAGGACCCCGACGATCTGTTGTGGATCCGTGAGCCGTTCCTGTCGAGTCGCCGGCGGCACGAAAAGGTGATCGTGCATGGCCATACGATCGAGCCCGGCGCGCCGCGGCTGGGCGGCAACCGCATCGGCATCGATACCGGGGCGCACGAACACGGCAGCCTGACCGCGCTGGGCCTGCAGGATCACGAACAATGGCTGGTGCAGGTCAGCGACGGCCGGGTCATGATCGAGGCCGAGACGCTGGGCTAGATCAGATCGACCGGATGGCGCGCCCTTGCGGCCACCGCCTGATCGTCAGGCGGGCTGTCGGATCGCATACCATTGTGCGGGGTCCTGCCCGGATTGCGCACCGATCCAGCTGTACGGCACGCTGCGCCATGACCGAAGCTCGTTGCTGCGGCTGTCGAGCACCAGATCGCCGCCGCTGGTGCGCGCCACCAATACGACGTGCAGTCCGAGCCGGCGCGCATAGCCGACCGCGAGGAAAAGATTGTCCGCCGGCACCCCCGCGTGGATCAGCTGCTGGCGCTTTTCCAGCGCGATATCCTCGCAATCGCCCCGCGCGCCGCGCTTGAGGCCGGCGGGCGTCCACACTTCGTTCTGGCCATAGACGCGCCAGTCGTCGGCCTGTCGCACGACCCGGTTGACGGTGCGGTTGACGTGATCGAGCAGATGGAGGTTGTCGACCAAGCCGACATGCGCTTCGGCCTGGCCGAGCGGATCCGCCGGCCCGCACAGCGCCGGCTTGTGCTGGCACATCGCCGAAAAGCCGCGCGGTGGCTCGATCTGCTGGCGGAAGCTGATGAACGACGACGACGTGATATCCGCCCCGACGGTGGTCGGGCAACCGGCAAGCAGCGCCGTGATGACGGCGAGGGATCGGAGGAGCGCGCGGCGTGGCGTGCTGGTCTGCCGTAGGGTCATCTCAGACTGCGTCCTGCATGGCGATCGGGTCATTCCAGGGCGAAGAATATGGGCAGGAGGTTACCAAAAGCTTGACCGTCCCGGGCGGGGACAGGTCAGTCAGAGCAAGGGAGGCGGCGCCAAAACCGCTCCGTCCAACAGGTGACAGTACGCAACTGTTAAGCTAGCTTGAGCTAATCAAGCACTTGCCCGACCACGTCGGGCGGCGCGAGACAGGATACACCCTCGCGCAAACCGATGGTGCATCATGATGGGGAAGCCTGGCAAATGAAAAAGTTGTTGACCTTGCTTGTGGCGATCGGGCTGGCCGGCTGCGGCCCCGCCTTCGCCGCCGGACAGGCCAATCCCGGCGCCGGGACCGTCGCGACCACCGCGCCGGCGGCATCGACCGCCACGCCGCAGACCAGCGGCGGCACGACATCGCAGGCGACCGCTGGCCCGAACGGCGTGACCGGGGCGAGCGACGACTATCGCCTCGGCACTGCCGACAAGGTGCGGATCATCGTCTTCGACGAACCGTCGCTGTCGGGCGAATTCCTCGTCAATGCCAATGGCAAGCTGTCGCTGCCGTTGATCGGGGACATCGATGCGGTCGACGTCACCACCTCCGCGCTGGCCGCCACGATCCAGCGCCGGCTGGCCGACGGCTATCTGCGCGAGCCGCGCGTCAGCATCGACGTGCTCACCTTCCGTCCCTTCTACATCCTCGGCGAGGTCAACAAGCCGGGCGAATATCCCTATTCGTCGGGTTTGACGGTGTTCAATGCGGTCGCGACGGCGCAGGGCTTCACCTACCGCGCCAGCAAGAAGTCGGTCTTCGTCAAACATGCCGGCGAAAGCGAAGAGAAAGCGGTGCCGCTGACGCCCGACCTGCGCGTCCAGCCGGGCGATACCATCCGGATCAAGGAACGTCTGTTCTAAGGCCCGGCCGGCATTCGATCAGGCGGCCCGAGCCTGCCTCCGGGGAGGGGGGAAGTTCGGGCCAGCCGCAATGCCGGCGTGCCGACATGCGCCGCGCGGCAAATTGTTAACAAAAACGTTACCGTAATGACGCGAGCCGCCTATAATCCTGGCGTCTCGAAAAGAGACTTGGCCTGATTCCGGATCGATCCCCCGTCGTTGTGGATTGCAACGAGATGTGACACAGGCTCAAGAAAATAGGGGTGTTTTCCATGCGTTTGTTTCTGATGGGCATGACGGCGTTGGCATCGGTCGCGAGTGCGGCGAGCATGGCCCAGATCCCGATCGCGCCGGTATCCCCGCTGGTCTCGCGGGACGATCCGAACGTTATCGCGCTGTATACCGCGATCCTCGGTACGATCGGCCAGGTGCCGGTCACGTCGGCCTCGGACCAGTTCGAGGCGCAGATCGCCTACACCGTCGACCAGAGCCAGGCCAATTGCCGTGTCGTGCTCGCCGCGCTGCGCGAGGCGCTTGATACGCCGCGCCAGCCGCAGCCGGCGATCGTCGCGCTGCGCGACGTGCTGACCACCGCGGCGCGGTGCAGCCCCTATGGCACGGCGGCAGCCGGCGGGGCGGCGGGGGCGACGCTGGCGCAGGGGCCGGCGGTCGGCGTCGGCGGCGGCACGTCGAACTACTCGCGCTTCTGATCATTGCCTTTTGTGAGTGGGATTTCGATGCGGCTGTCTCTTGTTGCCCTGATGGGCGTGTTGGCGTTGCCGATGGCGGCGGGTGGTGCACAGGCGCAGCAGGTAGGCGACAATCTTGTCCTGCCGAACCTGCCGCTCGACTATGATCGCGGCCGGAACACCAGCGTGCTGCAGCGGGAACGGCCGGAATATCAGGCGCAGGGCGTCCGGGCCGGCTCGTTCCTGGTCTTCCCGCGGATCGAGGTCGGCGCGGGCGCGACCGACAACGCCTATCAGACCGATTCCAACACCCAGGGCGACGTGTTCGCCCTGGTGTCGCCATCGGTGGCGGTGAACAGCAACTGGTCCACCAACGAGCTGAATTTCAACGCCGGCGCGCAGCTGCGTCGCTTCGCCAGCGAAACGCCGCGGAACGAGACCAATTACAATCTCGACGCCACCGGCCGTATCGATGCGACGCGCACATTGTCGTTCAACACCCAGCTGCGCACCGCGCGTGCGACCGAGCCGCGCTCGTCCGCCGCGTCGCCGCAGGATGCCGCCGAATCGATCCAGTTCCAGCATACCACCGCCAGCCTCGGCACCACCTTCGCAGGGGCGCGGGTACGCGGGCAGGTGGCGGTCAGCGCCGATCGCTTCACCTTCTCCGATGTGCGTTCCTTCTCGGGCGGGATCATCAGCCAGGCGGGGCGCGACCAGACGTTGCTGCGTACCACGGCACGTGGCGAATATGCGGTATCGCCGGATACCTCGCTGTTCCTGCAGGGCGGCTATACCGATACCACCTATCAGCAGCCGCTGACGTTCGGCATCCCGAACCGTGACTCGAAGGAATATAACATCATCGGCGGCGCCAGCTTCGATCTGTCGGCGCTGATCCGTGGCGGCATCGGGCTCGGCTATGTCAGCCGTAAGTACAATTCGCCGCTGTACCGCGATGTGTCCGGTCTCGCCGCCGAGGCGCGGATCGAATATTTCCCGACCCAGCTGACCACCGTGGGCCTGAACGTCCGCCGGACGGTGCAGGACAGCGCGTTCGGCACCACCAGCGGCTTCTTCGCTACCGCCGCCGCGCTGCGTGTCGATCACGAGCTGCTCCGCAACGTGTTGCTGAATGCGCAGGTCGGTTACGAACAGGACGATTTCGTCGGCGTGGATGCGAAGTCGAAAATCCTGCGCTACAGTGCGGGTGGGCGGTATCTGGTCAATCGCAATCTGGGGCTGGGGTTGCTGGTCGGCCGCGACAACCGCTCGGGATCGGGATCGATCGCGCTGCAAACCTATAATGAAACGCGCGCCATGCTTTCGGTTGTGCTCCAGCGCTGATACAGTCGTTCCCAAAGGGAAAACGTCACCATATGAACACCATGTCCACGCTGGTCGAACACGACGAAACGAGTCGCTTCGACCAATCCCGTCACGTGGGTCGTCGGACGGTGACGTTGCGCTCGATCGGGGACGCGATTCGGCGGCGCTGGATCGTCGTGGTGGCGGTCGCGTTGGCGGTGTTCATCGCGGCGACCGCGGCGGCGCTGTTGCTGACGCCGAAATACGACGCCTATGCCAAGGTGCGAATCACGCCGAACGTGTCGTCACCGCTCGATTTCGGCAATGGCCAGGACCAACCCGCTGATCAGGCGGCGGTCAATACCGAGGTGCAGGTGATCGGCTCGCGCGGGACGGCGCGCAAGGTCGTGACGCAGCTGGGGCTGGATCGCGATCCGGAATTCGCGGGCACCGGCGCGGCGGGCACCGCGATCGAGCGTGCCACCAGCGGCGTGCTTGACCGGCTGAAGATCAATCGCGACGACAAGAGCTATCTGGTCCAGATCGGCATCCGCTCGACCGATCCGGAGAAAGCGGCGAAGATCGCCAATACCTATGCCAGCACCTATGTGACCGGCACGGCCGACAATCTGATGGGCGATGCCGCGAAACAATCGGCGTCGATTCAGCAGCGGCTGCGCGAATTGGGCGCCGAGGTGCAGGCCGCCGACGCCCGGCTGGCGTCCTATCGCGCACGCAGCGGCATCAGCCAGAGCGGCGAGGGCGGTACGATCACCGATCAGCAGATCGCTCCGCTGTCGATGCAGCTCGCGACCGCCGAATCGGAGGCGGCGGCGGCGCGGTCGGCGCTCGCGGTGGCGGAGCGGCAGGCGGCGACCGGCGGCACCGACGCGATTTCGGCGGTGCTGTCGTCGCAGGTGATCGCCGATCTGCGCCGGCAACGCACCGAGGCGGAAAAGCGTCGTGCCGAGCTGAGCACGCGCTATGGCCCGCGCTATCCGCTGTCGATCCAGGTCGCGCAACAGATCGAGGCGCTCGATGCCCAGATCAAGCAGGAGGCGTCGCGCGTCGTTGGGGGGCTGCGCAGCCAGGCGCTGTCGGCGGAGGCGCGCGCCAACAGCCTGCGTGGGCGGCTCAATAC
Organism: Sphingomonas sp.; assembly: GCF_042091075.1. Lineage (GTDB taxonomy): Bacteria > Pseudomonadota > Alphaproteobacteria > Sphingomonadales > Sphingomonadaceae > Sphingomonas. The sequence goes on from NZ_JBELIE010000016.1 coordinate 10,277, forward strand.
CCTGCAGCGCGGCGTCGCTCGTGACGATCAGGCGGCGGTAGAGGCGGGTAGCCTCGAACGGGACGCCGAGGCGAAGCGCACCGCTTATACCCGGCTGGCGCAGGCTGCGCAGCAATCGAGCCAGGCGCAGCGCCTGTCCTCGCCGCAGGCGAATATCGTCGAGAATGCGACCATCCCGACCCGCCCGACCTTCCCCAAGGTGAAGGCGTTCGCGGCGGCGGGCCTGCTGATCGGTATCGTCCTGGGTCTCGCGGCGGTGTTGTTGGTCGAGGGGCTCAGCTCGACGGTGCGCAAGCCTGAGGATGTCGAAACCCTGCTGGGGCTGTCGTTCGTCGCGTCGGTGCCGCGCCTGCCGACCCCGTGGAGGCTGCGCACCCGGCGGGTGGCCAACCCGGCCACGACGCTGGTCGAAAAGCCGATGACGGTTTATGCCGAGGCCTATCGCGCGGTGCGGTCGTTCATCACCACCCGCAGCGAAGCCGAAAAGGTGCGTGTGATCGCGCTCGCCTCGACGCTGCCGGGGGAGGGCAAGACCACCAGCGCGCTGTCGCTCGCACGGGTGATGGCAATGAGCGGTGACAAGGTGTTGCTGGTCGATTGCGACGTCCGCCGTGCCGGCGTGCTCCGCGCGCTGAACCGATCGGCGGACACCGGGCTGGCCGACGTGATGGAAGGCCGCGCGACGATGCAGCAGGCGGTGCTGCCCGATTCGGTGCCGGGGCTCGATCTGCTGCTGGTGCAGGGCTCGCTGTTCACCCCCATCGACCTGTTCGGTGGCGGCAAGATGGAAAAGATGCTGGCCGAGGCGCGCCAGCGCTACGATTATGTCATCCTCGATACGCCGCCGCTGCTCGGCATCGCGGATGCGCGCACGCTGGCCGGGCTGGCGGACGCGGTGATGCTGGTCGTGAAGTGGGATACGACCCCGATCGCGGCGGTCGATGCCGCGCTGGCCGGGCTGGAGCAAAGCCATGCGCGCGTGCTTGGCGCCGTGCTGACGATGGTGGATCACCGTTCCGAGGCGATGGGCGGCCTCTATTATTCGGCGCGCTATTCCTCTTACTACAACGAATAGCGTGATGCTGTCGCCGCGTCCGGCACTCCGCCTGGCGTGCCTGATCCTGGCGGCGGTCACGATCGTGTCGGCCGTTGTGGCGTTCGATCGTGAGCGGCAGGTGACGGCGGTCGCGCAGGCGCTGGCCTCCCCCGATGATGCCCCCCGACAGGCATTGCTGCGCGACAGCGCCACCGGGTCGGTCGCGGCGGTCCCACCGCGCGCGGCGGCCGGGCTGGCCGCCTTATGGTTGCAGCGCGCCGGCAGCGCGACGCCGGCGGGGCCCGATCGCTTCGCGCTGGCACGCGCGTACCAATTGATCGAACGCGCCCAGGCGGCGCGGCCGGGTGCCGCGGCGAACCTGGTGCTGCGCAGCCAATATGCGCTGGCACGGCATGGGCGGCTCACCCCGGGCGGTCGCGCGGACTATATCGCCAGCTATGCCGCGGCGCCGTTCCTGACCGCGGAGGGCTTCTGGCGGGTGGCCTATGCCGCGCAATATTGGAACGACCTGCCCCCCGCGACACGCGATGCCGCGGTAGAGGAGGCGGTATGGCTAGCGGGGCTCGACGGCCGCTTCCGTGACCGCCTGCTCGCGATCGCGGCGGACTCGCCCGTCGCGGTGCGGATGGCGTTGCGCCTGCCGCCGCCGCGCGCGTGATCCGCTCCGCAACGCCGCCCCCCAGGCCCCGCCGAGCAGAAGACAGGTCAGCGCCACGATCGCGGGTACGTTGAGCGCGATGTCGATCATCGCGCTGCCCGCGATAGCGCCGATCGCGCAGAGCGCGACGGTGCTCCACCAGTCGCGCCGCGCCCGGGCGATCGCGAACAGGATCGCGCCGATCGCGCCCAGGTTCAGCAACAGCCCCGGCCAGCCGATCTCGATCGCAGCCTGCAACGGCGCGTTGTGCGCGGCGCCGAAATTCCAGTAGAGCGGCGCCGTCCCGCTGGTCAGCGTGTGCAAATTGACCGCGAAGAAGCTGCCTGCGCCGAATCCCCATATCGGCGCTTCGGCGGATATCGCCGCGTAATGCGCGATGATCGCCCCGCGCGAGGCCGCGTCCTCAGGAAGATACCCGGATCGGTTGGCCACCGGAGTGAGCATCGCCGCCGCGATCATCAACGCGACCAGCAACAGCGTGCCGGGCAGCATCCGGCGCCATGTCAGGTGCCGATCCGCCACCTCGCGCCGGCGCAGCGCCAGCATCACGACACCCAGCAGCACCGCCAGCAGGATCGCGCTGCGACTGCCGGTCATCGCGCACAGGATCAGCGCGACCCCGGTCGCGGCCAGCGCGCCGATGCGTTGCCAGCGCGGGGTCTCTTCGGGGGCGAGCGCCACTCCGCCCCCCAGCAGGGCGATCGCCGCGAAGACGATGCCAGCCGCATTGGTGTTGCCGATGGTGCCGGCGTAGCGGGTGCCATGCTGGCTGTCGGCGAGCCAGTCGATCGCATCGATCGCGGCATAACCGAGGTAGATCACCCCGGCGGCGGCGATCCATTGTACCAGCGCCCGCGCCGTTCCCGCGCGATAGCCCAGCAACGCGGCGATGGTCAGCGTCAGCGCGGCGGCGGCCGCCTTGCTCCATTCCAGCACGAACAGATCGGGAGCGGGGCGCTCGGCCATGCCCAGCGTGTCGCGCAACGATGCCGGCAGCAGCGCCGGGATCGCCGCCCAGACCAGCGCCCCCGCCAGCAGATATAGCGGGACGCGCGCATGGTGCCAGAATCGCGACGTCGGCGGCACCGTCAGCAGGATCGCGATCACCGCGCCCGCCTGCGCGATCGCCGCCAGCGCGCTGCCCGGGCCATCATTGGCGCCGCCCGCCGCCAGTTGCAGGTACAGCAGCAATGTCAGCACCGCTTCCGCCCATCCGGGGCGGGCGAGTGGTTGTCCCTCGGCATGGCGTGCGCCGTCATTGGCGGGATGCGCGGTCTTCACGGAACCGAAAGCGTCCATATGCGCTGCTCACGACAGGCCGGCGCCGCCGACGCGGGCCGGAAAGAAAAGGGGCGGGGGACAGCGATAGCCGATCGGTCGCGGACCGCCAGCTTGCAAATGTCCTGAAAACACACGATGCGTCCGGCTCTCCCTCGATCCGGCGCAGACAACGACCGGCCTTCGCGCCTATGGCGGGCGACACCGCCTTCGACCTCGTCAAAGGACCCTTGTGCCGTTATCCCACTCTCACCGGTCGATGATCTGGGGCCTGGCGGCGGTGGTGATCGTCGCGGGCCTGCTGATCGCGCTGCTGACGATGGACGACGATCGCGGCTTCCTCGACAAGATTCCCTTTGGGCCGGCGCGGGCGCGACCGGCGACAGCGGAGCTGTCGATCGACGACCTGCCGCTCGAGACGCTAGTGCCGAGCGACATCCTGAAACTGTCGGCGGAGGATGCGCTGGCCCGCAACATGGCGCTGCCGATCAGTCGCGTGGCCAATCCGCTGGCGCCGCCCTTCGTCGCCTCGTGGCTGGGCGGCGATCTGCCGAAATCGACCGTCTGCCTGGCGCAGGCCGTCTATTACGAGGCGAATGGCGAGCCGCTCGTCGGGCAGCGTGCCGTCGCGCAGGTGGTGCTGAACCGCCTGCGCCACCCGCGTTATCCCAAAACGGTGTGCGATGTGGTGTTCCAGGGATCCGAACGGCCGACCGGATGCCAGTTCAGCTTCACGTGCGACGGATCGTTGTCGCGCACTCCCAATGCGGCCCGTTGGGCGACCGCCATGGGCGTGGCGACCGCCGCGTTGCAGGGGTGGACATCGGTCGCGGCGGGGCAGGCGACGCATTATCACACGCTATACGTCTTTCCGAAATGGGCGCCGGAGCTGCTGAAGACGGGGGTGATCGGGCACCATGTGTTCTATCGTCTGCCGGGCCGGTTCTACGACTATAGCGTCTTCCGCGACGCGGTGGCCGCCAACCCTCCGCCACCCGACGCGGCGGCGACCGATGCGGTCGATCTGACGGTGGATCCCTCGCTTCTCGCCGGCGGTGGCGTCGGCACGGGCGATCCGGTGACGCTCGCCGCGCCGCCGGCGGCGCCGTCAACGGGTGGCGCGTCGCCGGGCGATGCGCCGGGTGGTAACCCCGCCGCCAACGCCGGAAGCCCGCCTCCCAATGCGACCCCGGCCCCGGCGCCCTCACCAACCAATTTCTTCCCGACGCGGCGCCGATCGCGCCCGCAACTGCCGCTTGCGCAATGACAGTGACATCGTTCTCCGACAGGACCGACCTGATGACCGATCCGATCCCCGCCGCCGAGCCTTCGATCGCGCGCCCGCGCAAGGTCGCGATCATTCACTACTGGCTGGTCACGATGCGCGGCGGTGAACGCGTGCTGGAGCGGATCTGCGAACTGTATCCCGACGCCGACATCTACACCCATGTCGTCGACGAAAACGCCCTGTCGCAGACGCTGCGCCAGCATCGCATCTTCACCACGTTCATCGCCAAGCTGCCGATGGCGAAGACGCAGTATCAGAAATATCTGCCGCTGATGCCCGCCGCGCTGGAGGCGCTGGATCTCAGCGCCTACGATCTGGTCATCAGCTGCGAGGCGGGGCCGGCCAAGGGGGTCATCACGCGCCCCGACGCGGTGCATGTCACCTATTGCCATTCGCCGATGCGCTATATTTGGGATCAGTATCACGCCTATCGCGCCGCGAGCGGCCGTATCGCGGGATTGTTCCTGCGCGCGGTATCGCCACGGATGCGGGCATGGGACCGGATGAGCGCGTCGCGCCCCGATGCGATCATCGCCAACAGCCATTTCGTGCGGCGGCGGATCCGCAAATTCTGGGGGCGCGAGGCCAGCGTCGTCTATCCGCCGATCGACGTCGACCTGTTCACGCCGAGCGACGACGTCAGCGACGAATGCGTCTGGATCAGCCAGCTGGTCCCTTACAAGCGGCCGGATATCGCGGTCGACGCCTTCACCCGCAGTGGACGCAAGCTGCACGTGATCGGCGATGGCGCGATGCTGGAGACGCTGAAGGCACGTGCCGGGCCGAACGTGCGCTTCACCACGCGAATGAAGTTCGACGAACTGCGCGCCACTTATGCCCGTGCGCGTGCGCTGATCTTCACCGCGGAGGAGGATTTCGGCATCATCCCGGTCGAGTCGCAGGCGGCGGGCCGGCCGGTGGTGGTGTTCGGACGTGGCGGCGGCACGGAGACGGTGATCGACGGCGTCACCGGCATCCATTTCCACGAACAGACGGCGGAGTCGCTGATCGCGGCGATGGAGCGGTTCGATGCGTGGTTGCCGTCGTTCGACCCGGCCGCGGCGATCGCCAATGCCCGCCGGTTCGAGCGGGCCCGCTTCCTGCGGGAGTTCGCGGCGGAGGTGGATCGCGCCGAACGGCAGGTGGCGGGCTGATCGCGCCGATCAGCCCAGCGCGATCACGGCGGCGGCGACCACCCCCCATGCCAGCGTGGCGCCGCCGACAGCGATCAGGATGCGCGTGAACGGCGAAAACCGCTCGACGACCGGCTCCGGGCTTTCGGTCGTGGGCGATGGCAGCGGCGTGACCGGCAGCGTGGTGGGGGCGGTGCCCGCCGACCGACGCGCACGATCAAGCATATCGTCGGTCAGTGGCGTCACGAACGCGCAGCCGAACCGCGTGTCCTGCTGTCGCACCACCTCGGCCGGCTGCAAGCCGATCCCGGCGAACCCGATCGACAGTCGCTCGCCGATGGTCAGTGGATGGCTGCTCGTCACCAGGCAGCCGGTCCGCGACAATTCCTCGATCAGTGCGTCATGTGGCTGGCCGGGTGGCGCACGCAGCGTCGCGTCGAGATCGACGGGGAATCGCGCGGCGGCGCGGCGCGCGCCATCGGGTGCCACCCCCTCGCTGATGATCCGTGCCGGTATCGCCATGTCGTCCCCCAGATCGTCCCATGGCCAACGTAAGGGGGAGGGCGTCAACATGTCGTTAACTTCCTGCCGCGCGGATCGTGGAACTCGTCGAGAGTTGGCGCCGCTTCGGTACAATCCGGATGACAGCATCGGCCGGCGGCTGTAGTCACCGATGCAGAGGCGGAATCGGCGCACCCTGCGCTGGCATCGGCCCGGTGTCCGCATCGCATCTCCCCGAACGCCCCATGATCCACGTCGGAACAGGTGACATTGCCCTTGCGTCATGATCCTGCCACCTGTCTCGAGCCCATCGCCCCGGTGAGCGCGTGACCGTGGCGGCCTTGCCCGCGCCGGTCGCGGCATCGGCCGCCACCGCCTCGCATCGCACCGCGATCGCCTCGATCCTGGCGGTGGGTGGCCGATTGCTGTCGCGCGTGATCGACCTGATCGCGCTGCTGGTACTGGCCCGATTGCTGCAACCTTCCGACTTCGGCCTGATCAGCATCGCGATGAGCCTGATCTTCATCGTCGAGGCGGTACTGGAATTGCCCGTATCGCAGGTGTTGCTGGTCGAGCGCGACGTGTCGCGCACGATGATGGACACCGCTTTCACGCTCAGCCTGTTGCGCGGGCTGGTGCTGGCGATCGTGATCGGTGCGATGGCATGGCCGTTCGCGACGATCTACGGCGATATGCGGCTGCTGCCGCTGATCCTGGCGCTGACGCTCGCGCCGGCGTGCCGCGGGATCAGCAATCCGCGGCTGGCCTTGTACAACCGCGATCTGGATTTCCGCCGCACGGTCGCTGCGGAATTGCTCGGCAAGGTGATGTCGCTGGTGGTGTCCGCGGCGGTCGCGATGCTGACCGGCAGCTATTGGGCGCTGGCGCTCGGCACGATCGTTTCGCCGATGACCAGCGCGCTGCTGTCCTTCGTCCTGGCCCCCTATCTGCCGCGCCTGTCACTTCATGACTGGCGCCTGTTCCGCAACTTTCTCGGCTGGCTCAGTGGGGCGCAGCTCTTTTCCGCTTTCGCTTGGCAAATCGATCGATTGGTGCTCGGCCGGCTCGCCTCGGCGCCGGTACTGGGGCGGTTCACCATGGCGGATAATCTTGCCGCGATCCCCGGGCAGGTGCTGCTTGCCCCGATTCTCGGGCCGCTGTCGGCCGGGCTGGTGGCGGTGCGCGAGGATCCCGAACGGCTGCGGCAGGCGTATCTGAAGACGCTCGCGTCGATCGCGTTGCTGGGTTTTCCGGTGCTGGTCGGCACCGCGCTGATGGCGGATGAGGTCGTCGCGCTGGCGCTGGGCCCGAAGTGGAGCAGCGCCGCACCGATCCTGCGGGGGCTGGCGCTGGTCGGCGTGCCGGGGCTGGTGTGGACCCCGCTCAACGCGCTCGCGCTGGCGCTGCGGCGCTCGTCGATGGTGTTCACGCGCCAACTGGCCGATTTCCTCGTCAAGGTGCCGCTGGTGATCGCCGGCGCCTGGTATTTCATGATCCCCGGTATCGTCGCCGCGCGCGGGCTGGCGGCGGTGTTGCTGGCGGCGATGGCGATCGCGGCGGCGCGCTCCGCGATCGGCGTGTCGCTGCGCGCGCAGGCACATGCGATGTTTCGCCCGGCGGCGGGCTGTATCGTGATGACGGCGACGATCCTGCCCGCGCTCGATTATCTGCCGGCGACCCTGCCGGCATGGTGGCTGGCGATCGCTTCGGCGGGTATCGCGGCGGCGGGGGCGCTGGCGTTCGTCGGCACGGTGCTGTTGCTATGGCGCGCGGCGGACTGCCCGGTGGGGGGCGAATCGATGGTGATCGGCATCGTCCGTCGCGTCGTCCTGCGGCGTGGTGGCGACGGCGTCGCGGCGGACGCGCCGCCGACCGATTCGCGTGATCAGGCACTCGCGCTGGCAGCGGCATCGGTGAAGAGCGGCGGTGACCCGGCGGCGTCGAGCGTCTATCGCATCCTCGATATCCTGGCGCAGGCCAATCTGGCGCATCCGGCGGGTGGCGGCGACGCGGCGATCCGCGCGGCGCCGGCACCGGTAGCGTTCCGTTGCGCTTCGTGCGGCCGCTTGCTGCCGATCGCCGGTCGCGCCGCGGCCAACGTCATCGCGCTCGCGGCCCGGGCGCAGGGTTTCCGGCTCGCGCCGGGGGCGGTGGAGATCGCCGGCCGCTGCGCCGATTGCGGCGACGCCCCCGCCACCGGCGCGCATCGCGGACACGATGGATGATCGTGCCGTGATGGACGTAGCAATAGTACGAAATGCCTGGATACTTCCCAAAGCCGGACGGTCTTTCGCCCGATTCAACATTGCATATCGCGGCGCATCATTGTTAGATCGATGGCGCGTTCACGAAGGAGCCCGTGAGAAATCGTGAGCCTGTCTGCACCCCTTCTCATCGGCGCCGGAGCGGTAGTCGGGCTGATCTTGCTGGTCTTGCTGATGAACCGTCGCGCGGCCCGCCGGCGCCGGCGGGCATATCGGAATTACTATCGCGATTGACCGCGTTATCATGGCCGCGTCTGCCGTTCGGTGCGGTGTTCATGCGGATGATTCGGCAACCGTAACGAATCCTTGATGCTTGCGCGTTAACCCTCATGCTCGGGGCGTTCAGCGGGGTATGGCCCCTGCTGTCGTTCGTGGGAGACATTCGACATTACGGCACCGACGGTCATCTATGCGCCATCGGGCGAGATAAAGGCGCACCGCCTCGCGGGGATCGACCTGATGCGACTGGTGTCGTTCGTCGCGGTCGTGCTGATCCACGCGGTGTCGAAAACGGTCACCGATCATCCGCAAGTGGCCGATGCGATCGCGATCCTGTCGCGCTTTGCCGTGCCCTATTTCTTCATCGCGTTCGGATTCCTGCTCAGCCCGCGCTCATCGACGCAGACCGGCGTGCGGCTGTTGGGGCGGCTGATGCCGCCGTTCATCTTCTGGGCGCTCGCCTATGTCCTTTATTTCCGGGGTACGCTGGCGGGGCTGGCATCGCCGGCGATGATCGCGCGGCTCTTGCTGACCGGACTGGACGGCCAGCATCTGTGGTTCCTGCCGGCGCTGGGTGTCGCGGGATTGCTGTTCGTCATGTTGCGGCATGCGCTGGGCTGGCGCGCGGTGCTCGTCGTGGCGATCGTCTTCTATGCCTTCGCGCTGGCGTTCGGACCGTATCGCTTGTTGTTCGATCTGCCGCGCCCGCCGTTCAATACGCGCAACGGGCCCTTCTTCGGCTTCATGTTCATCCTGGCGGGCGCGTGGCTGCGCACGCACGCGGTGCGGCTGCACTGGTCCGTCGCATTGCTGCTCGTCGCCGTGACGGGGGCGCTGCAATGGCTGGAGGTGCAGGCGCTGGTCGCGTCCGGTCTGCTGGAAACGGGCCGCTATGTCGATGATACGCTGATGACCATCGGTTTCGGCGTGGCGGTGTTCCTGCTGGCGCTATCGATCCCGCCAACGGTGCGGCTGCCGAAATTACTGGCGTCGCTCGCCGAACTCAGCCTGGGGCTGTACGTCGTCCATCTGTTCTTTCTGGATCTGTGCGGCCGCGCCTTCGGCATGACCAGTCTTGCGCAATGCCTGGTCAATGCCGTGCTGGCGGTGCTGGCGTCGGTGCTCTGCGTGCTGATCCTCGATCGCGTGCCGCTGACGCGGCGACTGATCCGCTAGCAACCGGCCGTTACGTGCCGGCCGCCGTAAGCTGCCGGTCGAAATAGGCGATGGTGCGCTGCAATCCCTCGCGCAAGGCGATCCGCGGTTCCCAGCCCAGCAGGTCCCGCGCCTTGGTGATATCCGGCTTGCGCTGCCGCGGATCGTCCTGCGGAAGCGGCAGATGGCGCACCTTCGAGCGGGAGCCGGTGAGTTCGATCACCAGGTCGGCCAGTTCAATCATCGTGAATTCGGATGGATTGCCGATGTTGATCGGCCCGATGACGTCGTCCGGCGAATCCATCAGCCGCACGAAGCCGTCCAGCAGATCGCTGACGAAGCAGAAGGATCGGGTCTGCTGGCCGGTGCCGTACATCGTGATGTCCTCGCCGCGCAGCGCCTGCACGATGAAGCTCGATACCACGCGCCCGTCGTTCGGGTGCATCCGCGGCCCGTAGGTGTTGAAGATGCGCGCCACCTTGATCGAAAGATGGTGTTGCCGGCGATAGTCGAAGAACAACGTTTCCGCGCAGCGCTTCCCCTCGTCATAGCAGGAACGGACGCCGATCGGGTTGACGTTGCCCCAATAATCCTCGGTCTGCGGGTGGACGCTGGGGTCGCCATAGACTTCCGACGTCGACGCCTGGAACACCTTCGCCTTGGTACGCTTCGCCAGGCCGAGGACGTTGATCGCACCCAGCACGCTGACCTTGGTCGTCTGTACCGGATCGCGCTGATAGTGGATCGGGCTGGCGGGGCAGGCGAGATTGTAGATCTCGTCCACCTCGACATAGAGCGGGAAGGTGATGTCGTGGCGCATCAGCTCGAAGCGGGGATTGTCCCGCAGATGATCGACGTTCTGTTGCGTGCCGGTGAAGAAGTTGTCGACGCACAGCACGCGATGGCCGCGCTCCAGCATCATGTCGCACAGGTGCGATCCGAGGAAGCCGGCGCCGCCGGTGATCAGGATCCGCTTTTCAAGATGCATGACAGTCCCCGAAGATGGTGAGCGTTGCGATGCCGGCCGGTCAGGCGGGAGCCGTCTGGCCGTGCGTTTTGAGATGCCATCGCCATGCCGAGGCGATGATGTGCCGCAGATCGGATGCGGTTGCGGTGAAGCCGAGTTCGTCGCGAGCGGCGGCGACATCCGCGATGAGCTGCGGCGGATCGCCCGGTCGCCGCGGGCCGCGCGGCGCGGCGAGCGGCCGGCCCGATACGCGCGCGATCTCCGCCAGCACCTCCGCGACCGAATAGCCGCGCCCCGAACCGAGATTGAAGATGCGTCGTGCCGCCGGGGGCCCGTCGAGCAGGCGGTGCAGCGCGATGACATGCGCGCGCGCCAGATCGTCGACATGGATGTAATCACGGATCGCGGTGCCGTCGGGTGTCGGAAAGTCGCTGCCGAATACCTGGAAATCGGGTAGCCGCCCGAGCAGATGCATCATCGCGCGTGGGATAAGGTGCGGCTCTTCCTCACGATCCTCGCCCAGCTCGCCATCGGCATCGGCGCCGCTGGCGTTGAAATAGCGCAGCGCGATATAGTCGATGCCATAAGCGGCGGCATAATCCGCGAGCATGCCCTCACAGATCAGTTTGGTGCGGCCATAGGGATTGACCGGGGCGGGGGGCGTGCGCTCGGTGATCGGCAGCGTCGCCGGGCTGCCATAGACCGCGCAGGTGCTGGAGAAGACGATCGCGCCGCAGCCGGCGGCGCGCATGCCCGCCAATAACCCGGTCATGCCGACGACGTTGTTCTCGTAATATTTCGCCGGGTCGATGACCGATTCGCCGACATAGGCGTCGGCGGCGAAATGCATCACCGCGCGGGCGCCATGGGTGCGCAGCGCGTCGGATACCGCCCCGGCGTCGCGCACGTCGCCTTCGACCAGCGGGCCCCAGCGGACGCGCTCCGCCTTGCCGAGTGCGAGATTGTCGAAGGTGACGGGCGTGAAGCCATCCGCCGCCAGCGCCTTGCAGGCGTGGCTGCCGATATAGCCGGCACCCCCGGTGACAAGAATCTTGATGGCCATGCGCCGAACCCTAGTCGCGTGAAGCTGGTCGGCAACGGCACTTTTTTAATTTCCGCCCTGATTGTCGGATCAACGCCGGATGAGACCGGATATTCGTTACAATCCCCGATGGCCGGCCCCGATGGCCGGCCCCATCAACGGCTGCGGGCGGCAGGGACCCGCTGCGCCACCGGGCCGGCGGCGGCGGGACGATGTGCGGCGGGACGATGCATCGTGCGCCGTATCCGCCGCGTCGCCACCGGGATCAATCCGGGCAGGGCGGCGACGATCGCGAACAACGTGGCGTTGAAACCGCCGAAATCCACCAACGTCCCTGCCAGCGCGCCCGGCACGATACATACCAGGATCGCATAACGCGCGCCGGTGACGACGCGGCGGATTTCGTTGCTGGCGCCGGACAGGTTGTTGGTCATGCTGCGTATCAGGAACGCGATCATCAGAAGACCGCCGATGATGCCGGTGCTGCTCAACACCGCGACCGGCCAGCTCGACGCGCGGGTGGATCCGACGCCGACACCATATCCCCCGGTCGCGGTGAGCCCTTCCAGGCTGACGCGGTTCCAGGTGCTGCGCTCCGAATAGGAATCGGACGATGTCTTCTTCAGGACGAGGCTGTTGAACTGTTCGAAGATGGCGTTCCAGATGTCGGTCTTGATGATCATCACCGCGATCGCCAGCAGCAGGCCGCCGCCGATCACCAGCAGATGCGTCAACGCGCGTTTCTCGTCCGCGGGGTTGCGCAGCGCCAGCACGTTCGACCCCACCGCCAGCACGCCGAAGACGCCCAGGCCGACGAATGCCGCCGAAGAGGTGGACAGGACGGTGAACGCCACCAGCAGCAGCGCCAGCGGCATCTGCAGCCTGGCGTAGATCCCGCCGAGCGCATCGCCCATGCGCATGAAATAGATCATCGATGCGAATGACAGCACCAGCGCGCCATAGGCCGACGCCTCGGTATTGAACCCGACGACGCGCCGCATGCCGCCGACCGCGTCGCTGTCCATGATGACATAGGTGGCGGTGCGCAGCGAGGAAAGCAGCCCGGTCCCCGCGGTCGCCATATCGGCGATGCCGGCGATGATCGCGACCACCCCGCCGAAGAAGATCGCCCGGTACACCATCATTCGCGTCCGGGTCTGCAACAGCAACTGATAGATGGAGATCGTCACCGCGAAGGACGCCAGCAGGTACAGCGGCTGCGTGATATTGCCCGATCCGAATCCCAGCCCGGTGCGCAAGCCGGTGTTGAGCCCCATGATCGGTGCCCCGCCGAACAGGAACGGCGCGGTATAGGTGACGACCACGGCATAAGCGATGAACGCGGTCAGCAGCCCCAGCTTGTTATAGTCGAGCAAGCCGTCGATCAGCAGATGCGGCCGGCGGCACGCGATGAACGATTTGAGGCACAGCAACGCGGAACAGGCGGTCACCGGCAGGAAAGTGGTGCCGCCGGTGAGATTGGGCGGGACGATCGCCAGCGAGCCGAACGCCAGGCTGGCGAAGAACAGCATCAGCGTCCAGCGGATGTCGGTCACCGCAGCGGCGAGGAACAGCAACCAGAAGATGCCCAGAACGATCATGACAAGCCTTCCGCAGGTAACGCCTTCGCGACGCGCCGTTAACAGCGTCGATAGTGCAAGACGAGCTTCACCGCTATGCGGTCGCGGCATCGCGCGCTACTTTCTGACCGATATGCCAACGGCATCGCGAGTGTCGTGATACGTCCGACTTGGGCTGATCCCGCTCAGGGACGGTCGTGCCGGGGCGGTTGATCATGGAATATTGACCTTTGCGCGGCAGAGCTCCCATGAACTTTCGGGCGCTCGAGGCGTGCCGATGGTGCGATGAGCCGAGGTGGCAGGTCGTAAAACAGGAGTTGATGCGTGAACACGCTTCGTCTGGGCACCCCACCGTGCGATCGTCCGGGGATCGATCGCGTCGTCGTCTATGTCTCGGATCGTGGCTATATCGCGCAGGCGCTGGTCTCGGCCTCTCAACTGGCCGCGCAGCCAGAGGTGACCGCGATCGCCGACATCATCATCTTCCTTGTCGACGTGCCCGAGGGGGAGCAGGCGGAAATTCTCGCGGCGCTCGGCGGCGCGCATTTCAACTTCCGTTTTCTCGACAGCCGGCAGTTCATGACGGGCTCGACCGATCGGCTGCCGGAACTGCACTGTCCGCTGTCATCACTGGGTCGGCTGGTGATCGATGCCGAGATACCCGCGCAATACCGGACCGTCATCTATATCGACGGCGATACGCAGGTCGTCGGCCCGGCCGCGCCCCTGATCGGGATGGTGTGCGAGCCCGGTGTCATCTACGCCGCGGCCGACCGGCTGGATAATGGCGGCAAATATGCCAATTCACCGGCCTATCTGGCCAGCATCGGAGTCGACCAGGTCGCCAGTTACTTCAACGCCGGCGTGATGGTGGCGGAACGGTCGACATGGCGGCAATTGACCGCCGAGGCGCTGCAGTTCCTCGCCGCGAACCCGGAGAAGTGCAAACATTACGACCAGAGCGCGCTGAACGCGGTCGCGGTGGGCAAGGTGCGCATGCTGTCGCCGGCCTATAATTATTCCAGCTGGTTCTGGACCACCGATGAAACGCGCGCGATCCGCCCGAGCATCGTCCACTTCACCGGGCCGATCAAGCCGTGGAACGCCACCCGCCGCCCGTGGGGAGAATCGTTCCGGCAGGTGTACAGCGAGTTCCTGCGCGAAAATCCGTTCTTCGCGCGCTATCTGAAGATCGACGCCAGCAAGGATGTCGATCCGAAATATGCCCGGCCCACCCCGGTGCTGCGCGCGCGTCTGGCGGCCAAGGTGTTGAAGCAGAAGCTGGAACATCGCTACCATCGACATTTGTGGCGGCACTATTTGCGCGAAGCGCCGTTTCTGCGTCTCGGCTGAGCGGTTCCACCGACGACCGTTTGCCGCCGGGCCGCGGTATCGACCCGTTCGGGGTCCATGAGGGTTTCACGACGGCGATGACGGACGAGGCAAGGGCGGCCCCGAGGCAGGCGGACCAGCCGGGCGTCGGCAGCCGGACGGCGGGTAGCGTCGCCTGGCTGATGGCGTCACGCCTGATGGCGCGCGGCATCGACTTCATCACGCTGGTCGTACTGGCGCGGACGCTGTCACCGGCCGATTTCGGACTGATCTCGGTCGCGATGACGTTGATCTTCATCGTCGAGGCGGTATCCGAACTGCCGATCAGCCAGTCACTGGTGCGCCTGGATACGATCGGGCGCAGCCATCTCGATACAGCGTTCACCATCGGGCTGATCCGTGGCGGCCTGCTGGCCAGCGTCTTCGCGATCGCCGCTTTCCCCTTTTCCTGGATCTATCAGGACGCGCGGCTGGTGCCGCTGATCCTGTTCCTGGCGCTGTCGCCGATCACGCGCGGGTTGCAGAGCCCGGCGATGGTGCAGTTTGCGCGACGGATCGATTTCCGGCGCGACCTGATCATCGAGATCGTCAGCAAATTATGCGGTTTCTCGCTCGCCACCGTGCTGGCCGTGACGACCCATTCCTATTGGGCGATCGCGGCGGGAACCGTCGCCACGCCGATCGTCGCGATGGTACAATCCTATTTGTTCGCCCCGTTCCGGCCGCGCATCGGCCTGCGGCGATGGCGCAGCTTCGCTGGCTTCCTCGGCTGGGCCAGCGTGGCGCAGGCGCTGGGGGCGCTCAGCTGGCAATCGGACAAGCTGATCCTCGGCCGGCTGATCGGAAAGGCCGATCTGGGCCATTTCTCGATGGCGGCGGATCTGTCGTCGGTGCCCGAACAGGTGCTGGTCGCCCCCGCGATGCGCCCGTTGATGGCGGGGTTCGTGACGATGCGCGAATCGCGCGATCGGATGGCGAATGCCTATCTGCGCATCTCGCAGACGCTGCTGACGATCGCCGCCCCGGCGATGACCGGGATGAGCCTGGTCGCGGCGCAGGCGGTGCCGGTGGTGCTGGGGGCGCATTGGGTATCGGCGGTGCCGCTGCTGCAATGGCTGGCGCTGGCGCCGATCTTCGTCGTCTGGGTTTCCCCGCTCGATCCGATGGCGATGGCGATGGATCGCACCAGCCTGTTCTTCCGCCAGCGTATCGTGGAGGTCGCGATCAAGATCCCGCTGCTGCTGACGCTGATCTCCGCCTATGGGATGGCGGGCGCGGTGATCGGGCGGCTGGCGACCAACCTCATCCTGATGGTCGTCACGATGGGATATGTCCGCCAACTGACCGGGCTGGGCATCGTGCGGCAATTGGTGGGGCCGTGGCGAGTGATCGTGGCGACGCTGGTGATGGCGGCGGTGATCCGGTCGCTGCCCGATGCGATCCGCCAGGATCTGTCGATCACCGCGATGGCGACGACCGTCCTGTGCGGCGCGTTCGTCTATGTCGTAACGCTTGCCGCACTGTGGCTCGCCAGCGGGCGGCCCGACGGGATCGAGCAAATGGTCGTCACGCGGGTGGGCGGCCTGACCCGTCGACGGCGCAATCAGGCCGCCTGACGCGGCCGGGCCGGCGGGGCGGGCGGCGGGCCGCCCTTGCCCCCCGGCGATTACAGGTCGAGGATGCGTTCCGGCTTCAGTTTGCCTGTCACCAGATCCCTTACCGCGATCCAGTTGCCGGCGACGCGCCCGCGGCGATCGACCCAGGCTTCGGGTCGGAGCGCCTTGGCATGGTTCGAGGCGACGTTACGCACCATCAGCGCGAGCGCCTTGTGCACCGGCATCGTGCCCTTACCGATCAGATAGAGCGGATTGGCGATCTGCGAATAGCCCAGCCGTTGGCCGCCGGTGCGTCCGCCCTTTACCCCCTGGTGGACGCCGACGAAGGCATCGGTGCGGCACACGCGCCCGCGCTTGAGCAGCCGTCGTGAGAAATCGATGTCCTCCTGCCATGCGTAGAGCGGCAGCCGTTCGTCGAAACGCAGCCCCTGAATCATCGAGTGGCGGAATGCCATGTTGCAGCCATAGGTGCCGATGATCGGGTGAAGGTTCAGCGGGCGATCCTCGCCACTGGCGTCGAACGCATCGACCATCTCCCTGGCGACGTCGAAGGTGATCCCCGCCGTATTGATCCCGTCCGCCAGCAGCCGGCCCGACGCACCCGCCAGATCGGGATAGCGTTCGAACACCTGCACCATACCTTCCAGACAGGTGCGACTGGGCACATAATCGTCGTCGAAGAAGGCGACGAGATCGGGCTCGCTCGTCAGCGAGGCGAGGCCGAGATTGCGCTGATGACACGCCCCCTTCGGCCCGCGCAACACGCGCACGTCGGGATCATCGAAGCCGGCGGGCAGGTCGCTTTCCTGCGCCGTGGAAAAGATGATCTCGCTCGGGGTGACGGTCTGACGACGGCAATGTTCGCCCCAGCGCGCCAGTTCGACCGGCCGCCCCACGCTGGCAATGATAACAGCGACCTTCATCGTCTTACTCACTTCCCTTGGATTCCAGGCGGTTCGCCGGCTGGGCGCAGCGCCTGATGGTGTCGATCAGCATGCCCCCGGCCCGCGCCCAGGTGAAGCGTCCAGCCTGTTCGCGGCCCTCCGCCCGCAGCCGTGCGAAGAGGGTGGGATCGTCGCGCAAGGCACCGATCCGTGCCTGCCATTCCTCCGCGCGATCCGGCGCGGCGTATAACGCGGCGTCGCCGCATACCTCGGGCAGCGCGCCGCACGGAGCGACCACCGCCGGCGTGCCCAGCAGCATCGCCTCCAGCGGCGGCAGGCCAAAGCCCTCGGTCGTCGACGGCATCGCGAAGCACAGCGCCTGCTCCAGCAGGCCGCGCAACGCGCCGTCGCTGACCGGCCCGGTGAAGATCACGTCGTCGGGCAGATCGGGGCAGGCGGCGCGCATTTCTTCCGCGCCGGCCTTGCCGACCAGTACCAGCCGGAGATCACCCATCGCACCGTCGCGGAAGGCGCGCAGCAGGATGGCGATGTTCTTATGCGGCTGCGTCGTCGACAGAGCGGCGACATAGCCGCGCGACCGCAGGCCCCATCGCGCGGGTGCATCGGCCTCGGGCGTGACCGCGAGGATATGGTCGCAGCCATTGGGGATCACCGTGATACGGTCCGCCGGCGCGATGCCGAAGCCGACCAGTTCGCGCTTCGAGAATTCCGAGACGGTCAGGATCTGCAGATTGCGCCGGCCCAGGCGCGGCAACAGGAAGCGATACCAGGTGACGAAGGCGCGCGAATAGGAGCCGGGGGAGGTATAGACCTGCGCATCATGGATCATCGTGATGCCGCGCCGCGTCGCCATCGGCCCGACATTGGCGAGCGACAGGATGATGTCGCCGCGCCCGACCCTGGGCAGCACCATCTGCTCCCAGATCTGTCCGCCCCGGCGGCCCGATTGCTCGACGGGCACGCCCGCCACCGTCGCGGGCACATCGCCCGACGGTGCCGCCACGGCCACGCCGCGCGGCAGCGACGCGCGCAGCTCATCCTGGCGCTCGCCCAATTGCTGCAGCAGCGCGGTGGCGACGCGCTGAACGCCGGTCGGCCGCGCATACAGGAACCGCCCGTTTATCAGCAGGCGATCCGGACCGGGCAAACGCATAACGAGTCCTTTTCACTGCCCCCGATGGAAAGATCGCGGGGGCGGAACGATCGGTTAGCTGTTCGGCGGTGCGGGGGAAGGTGCATTTTTTCCCGGCGTGGCACAGTCGGAACAAGGTGGCGGGGCCGATGGTCAACCGTCGGCGGCGATACCGAGCAAGGCGCGCGATAGCTCGACGTGTCGCCTCGCATAGGCCTGGGAACTCAAGCCGTCGGGCCCCATCCGCCGCTGCGCGGCGATCGCCTGGCGATAACGCTCGTCGGGATCGGCGAGCAATCGTCCGATCGCCTGCTCCATCGCGTCGATATCGCCGACCGGCACGTAGCTGATCTGGTCGCGGTCGAAATAATCGATCAGGCCGCCGACGTCGGTGGCCACCGCCGCGATGCCCGACAGGGCGGCCTCCTGCAGCGCGGTGATCCCCGACGCATGCGCATTGGGTTTGAGCGGCACCACCGCGACGGTGGCGCGGCGATACAGATCGAGCAGATCCCGATTGCTGGTGACGCCGCGGATCTCGACGTTCGGCACGCCGTCGGCCAGCGATGGCGCGGCCTTGGTCGATACGATTCGCAGCCGCCAGTCGGGATGGCGCGCGACCGCGGCGATCAGCGTTGGCCAGTCGCGATGTTCGTCATTGCCGACCGCCACGATGAGTTCGCTGCCGTCATTGGCGCGGTGCTGCGGGGCATGGATCGTGTCGGCGGCGATGCCGAACAGCACCAGTTCGGTGCGCGCGTGCGGGAAAAGCCGGCGCGCCATCGCCAGATTCTCGCGCGAGTGAAAGGTCAACACGTCCGCCCGCCGCAGCAGACGGCGGAAATACGCCCGCCGCACCATGGGAAAGCGGCGCCAGTGATCCATCAGCCACACGCTCTGCGCGAGCAGCTTGGGCCGCTCGCCGGGCTTTCGCCCGCTATTGGCGAAGAGCTGGCTGATCGCCAGATGCTGGGACTCGGTGTGCGTCCAGACGACGTCCGCCGCCAGGATCGCATCGCGATTGCGCCAGGCGTGGATCAGGTCGAACCCCAGCAGGGCGCGGGCGCCGCCGCGGATCAACTTGCCGACCGGGCCCTCGCGATGATCGCGGGAGAACGTCATCGCGCTCACCATCGCTGCGGCGTGGCGGTAACCGTAGGAATCGCGATCGTTGATGCCGATCAGCGTGCCGTCGTCATATGCCTTCGCCCACGTCGTTTCGTCGCGGCCATAGGCCAGATGCACATGTACTTTCATCGCACGCCGCCCCGCGTAGCAGTAGAGGGAAAGGTCGTCGGAGAATGCCTTGTCGCACGACGACTATTTTGATTTCGTGAAAGCCCTGACGTAATCCACCTGCATGGCGCGGTCATCGGGCATGCCATCGATCGGCCAGCCGCCCCCCGCGGTCAAATTCAGCAACAGCATCTTTGGTTGCAGATAGGCCGGTGACGACGGAAAGCAGGCGACCGATCGTCCGTCGAGAAAGATGTTGATGACATCGGCTTCGACGCTGACGCCGTAGCGGTGCATCGCCCTGGAAAGCGATCCCGAAGGGACCGCCACCCGCTGGGGGCCTTGCGACACGCTCTTGCCGTCGGTCCACAAATGGGTGGTGACCATATAGCCGCCGGGATCGCGGCCGTAATATTCCAGCACGTCGATTTCCGGCGACGGCTTCCCCTTCGTTCCGATCGATCCCAGCCAGAAGGCGGGCCAAACGCCGTTGCCCTCGGGCAGCCTGGCGCGCATCTCGAAATAGCCGGTCCGTTGCAGGAAACCGCGTCCGGCGGGATCACTCGATGACAGCAGGCCGCCCTCCCACTTGCCCTCGCCATTGCGACGCATGTGGATGGTCAGCAGACCGCCGTCGACAGTGAAGGGAAAACCCGGCCGGGGATCGACGAACGGGGCGTCCCCGAAATCGCCGTTCCACGGGGTGTGCGCGGTCCAGCGCGTGCCCGGGCCGCGTGCCGAGACATCCAGCCGGTCGAACGGCTCATCGAACGTCTTGTCGTAGCGCGACAGGTCGATCGTCGCGGCGCAGCCGGCGGCGCGGGGCGCGCAGGCGGCCGCACTCGCGAGCAATGCGCCGCAGACCGTGATCGTCACCGCCGATGTCAGCAGCGGGGCGCGGCGCATGAGGGCGTGGCAGATGGAGGGCATAGGGATCGCCTGCTTCGTCGCGGGGGGAAACATGGACTGTGCCCGCCCTTACGACAAACCGGCGGTGAAGGGGGTAATTATTTGTTAACTTCTCGCGCGGACCAGCCTTTGCCGGACGGGGGTGGTGGACTGGGTCGGCGAACCGGCCACGGCCATGGCCGCAACCGCCCGGTCGCCCGCGCCCCGATATATGTATAGTTTCATTTCGGCGCGCTTTTCTTCCACCTGACGCACCGCTCGCCTACAAGCCACTTACGCGCCCGCCCGACATCAGCTATTCCAGAAGGCGCCGGGGAGGATGGATCCGACAGAGCGATAATGATCATAACAACGTTCAGGGTAAGTGCGGCCGCGATCATGGCCATGCCATCGCGGCGTCAACACACGCTCGGCCCTGGCATCGCAGGGTTTTAGAGGGACTTTTGTGACCGTCGATCACGTATCGCCCAAGACCTGCGTTTGTTATATCGCAAATCAGGGCTATTTGTTTCAGTCTCTCGTCAGCGCGATCCAGGCGCGCCAATTGTCGCCGGCCGATTGCGACATCATCCTGTACGATCTGACCCGGTCTCCGGGAGAGGAAAGTGCCCGGATCAGGCACGTCTGCGACGTGAAAGGCATTCGATACATCTGGGAAAGCCCCGAGTGCCTGGGCGGGTTGCACATCATGAACGCGCGGCTGTTCCTCGATCAGCTTCTGCCGTCGCACTATCGCGAGATCCTGTATCTCGACGGCGATACGCAGGTGGTCGGTGATCTGACGCCGCTGCTGTCATATCGGCCACTCGATGGCCATTTGTGCGCGGTGCGCGATCCGATGATCTATCTGCGCCGTGTCGATCGCCTCGCCGAAGGGTTTGAGGCCGAGATCAGCGCGTTCGGTGAGGAATATGTCAACAGCGGCGTGTTTCGGGTCAGCCGCGACAGCTGGGCCGCGATCTCACGCGAGGCCCTGGCGCAGATGGGGAGCGACACCAATGCGCTCCATTTCGAGGATCAGACGATCATCAATCGCGTCACCGCGGGGCGGCGCGACTTCGCCTCGATGCGCTGGAACTTCCCTGGTTTCATTCTGGGCTATGGCATTGAGGCGATCACGCCGCCCTCGATCGTGCATTTCATGTCGAATCCGCGCCCGTGGCAGGGCGCCTATGCGCCATGGGGCCGCTCGTGGCAGACACCATATCTATGCGTCGCCAAGGAATTCCCGGAAATCGAGGAATATTGCGATGCGTTGGTGTTCCGTAAGCGCGCGGCCTATAAGATCAAACAGATCGCCAAATCTTTCATCGAGCGCCGGTTGTGGAGCGCGGGCGATGTAAGAAACCACATCGCGGAGATGGAATCTAAGACGGTGGTGTAGCAGATTAGAACAGTATCACTGCCATGTCCATTCACAGATGAACGCATGTCGTTCATGAGTGGGGATGGGGTACGACAATTGCCGCTTGGGCCGTGCGTGATCGGTATTTGATGGATGGGTTCGGGAGAGTCGCGATGCGCGCAGAAGTGGGGAGGGACGGGCGCTGCGCGACGCGAATCGCGGTGACGGTCCGCACGATTCCCGCGCCTCGCGCAGCGATGCGGCGCCACGTTCGTTTCGATCTGACACACGGACTGAATGATCGTTGATGCTGGGACCGGCGACCTCGAGATACCTGGTGATCACGCGGGCGGGGCCGAACAGCCTGCATCGCCACTGGCTCGCGCCCGCGGGCGAGCGGCGCTTCGACCTGCTGGTCGCGTCGTTCGCGCCGCTGAGCGACTGTCCGGTCGAGCCGGGTATCTTCCACATCTATGTTCCCGGCAAGAAGGTGCAGGGGTGGAAAGCGACGTTGCAGCAGAACCTCGATTTCATCGAGCAATATGATTATGTGGCGCTGATCGACGACGATATCGACACGGATGCCGCCAGTATCAGCGCAATCTTCGATATCGGTCGTGACGAGGGGTTCTCGATCTTTCAGCCGGGACTGACCTG
>NZ_JBELIE010000174.1:0-6553 GCF_042091075.1 Sphingomonas sp.
CTGGCGATGGGCGAGGGGCTGGTCGGCACGATCGCCGCGAACAACGAGGTGCTGAACCTCGACGAGGCCGCGAGCCATCCCGATTTCGCGTACAAGCCCGAGACTGGCGAGGATCGCTTTCACAGCTTCGCCGGAGTGCCGATCATCCGGCGGGAGCGCGCGGTGGGGGTGCTGGCGGTGCAGCATGCCGACCCGCGCCGCTATGAAGGGGTGGAGATCGAGGCGCTGCAGACGGTGGCGATGGTGCTGTCCGAACTGATCGCCAATGCCGGGCTGATCGATCAGGGCGCGCGTGCCGACCGGCCGCAATCGACCGCCTCGCTACGCATCGCGGGGCAGAAGCTGGTCGACGGCATGGCGGTCGGCTGCGCGGTGTTTCACCAGCCGCGCATCCATATCGAACATACCGTCGCGGAGGATACCGAGGCGGAGCGCCACCGCGTCTATGCCGCGTTCGACAAGATGCGCGAGCAGATCGACCGGATCGCGCGCGAAGCCGAGTTCGGCGTCGGTGACGAGCATCAGGAGGTTATCCAGACCTACAAGATGTTCGCTTATGACGAAGGCTGGTCACGGCGGATCAACGAGGCGATCGACAGCGGGTTGACCGCGGAGGCGGCGATCGAGCGGGTGCAGCAGCGTACCCGCCAGCGCATGCGCGAGATCGACGATCCGTTGCTGGCCGATCGGATGCACGATCTGGAGGATCTGTCGAACCGGCTGTTGCGGATCGTGTCGGGGCAGATGGGCACCGCCGCGCAACTGGGGCTGCGCCAGGATACGATCCTGATCGCCCGCAACCTCGGGCCGGCGGAGCTGCTGGAATATGACCGGCGGCGGTTGAAGGGCGTCGTGCTGGAGGAAGGATCGCTGACCGCGCACGTTACGATCGTCGCGCGCGCGATGGGTGTGCCCGTTTTGGGTAGGGTGCGCGACGTGCGGCGGTTGATCGCCGAAGGCGATCTGTTGCTGCTCGACGTGACCGAGGGGACGCTGACCGTCCGGCCCTCGACCGTGATGGAAGAGGCGTTCGAGGCGAAGGTCGCCGCGCGGCAAAAGCGCCGCGCCGCTTATGCCGCGCTGCGCGACGTGGCGCCCGAAACGAAGGACGGACAGCGCATCACCGTGATGGTCAACGCCGGGCTGCGCGACGATGTCGCCGCGCTCGACGTGACCGGCGCGGATGGCATCGGGCTGTTCCGCACCGAGTTTCAGTTCCTCGTTTCCGCCACGCTGCCGCAACGCGAACGACAGCAGCGGCTGTATCGCGAGGTGCTGGACGCGGCGGGCCAGCGCCCGGTCATTTTCCGCACCGTCGATATCGGCGGTGACAAGGCGCTCCCCTATCTGATCAGCGATGCCGCCGAGGAGGAGAACCCGGCGATGGGCTGGCGCGCGCTGCGGCTGGCGCTGGAGCGCGACGGGCTGATGAAGGCGCAGGCGCGCGCGCTGCTGGAGGCGGCGGCGGGGCGCATATTGAACGTGATGTTTCCCATGGTATCAGAGGCTTGGGAGTTTGACGAGGCGCGCGATCTGTTCGAGGCGCAGCGCCAGTTCTTGACCACGCGGGGCAAGCGCCTGCCGCTCGACATTCGTTATGGCGCGATGCTGGAGGTGCCCGCGCTCGCCTACCAGCTCGATCTGTTGCTGCCGAAAGTGGATTTCCTGTCGATCGGCACCAACGATCTGACGCAATTCCTGTTCGCGGCGGATCGCGCCAATCCGAAGCTGGCGGACCGCTACGACTGGCTGTCCAGCGCGATCCTGCGGTTCCTGCATCAGGTGAAGGAGGCCGCGCGTGCGACCGATGTGCCGATCGCGGTCTGCGGCGAGATGGGCGGGCGCCCGCTGGAGGCGATGGCGCTGATCGGGCTGGGCATCGAACGGCTGTCGATCACGCCGGCGGCGGTGGGACCGATCAAGGCGATGATCCGCTCGCTCGACCGCGGCGCGCTGACGACGTTCATGACCGACCTGCTTGCCGCCCCGCCGCGCGATATGCGGGGTGCGCTGACGGTTTGGGCGGTCGACCACGGCGTGGAACTGGCATAAGGTTGCGGCGAAGCGAGCGGGTGCGCACCCGGCATCGGTTGACACTCCCCGGCGGCTTTGGGAGACGAACACGTTCCCGCAAGAGAACGGGGCAGCAGCGCGGGGGTCGGAGACTAAAATGAGCGATGGACAGCAACCCGCACCAACGGCTGCGGCTTCGGCCACAGTCGGTGCACGCCTGCGCGCCGCCCGCGAGGCGCAGGGGCTGTCGGTGGCGGAGGTCGCGGCGCGCACGCGCGTGACGCAGCGTTTCCTGGAGGCGCTGGAGGAAGACCGGCTCGACCTGCTGCCCTCGCCGACCTACGCCTCCGGCTTTGCGCGCGCCTATGCCCGTGCGGTCGGGGTCGATCAGGCCGAGATCGGGCGAGCGATCCGCAGCGAGCTGGCGCGCGGCGCGATGCCGTTGCGGCAGCATCATATCGAGGAGATCGCCGATCCCGCGCGCGGGCCGTCGCGCGGGCTGGTGATCGTCGCGGCCGGCATCGCGCTGGCGGTGCTGGTACTGGGGCTGTTGTGGCTGTCGACCGGGCTGTTCCGTGGCACGTCGGAGACGGCGCCGGTGACGGCCGGCTCTCCCGGCGGGGCTGCCGCCAGCAGCGCGCCGGTGCCGGCGGCGAGCCCCACCCCGGTGGCGGCGGGCAAGGTGGTGCTGACCGCGCGGGACGAGGTGTGGATGCGGATCTACGACGCCGATGACAAGACGCTGTTCCTCGGCACCAAGAAGCCCGGCGAAACGTTCGAAGTGCCCGCCGATGCCAAGGGGCCGATGATCAACGTCGGCCGCCCCGATCAGTTGACGATCACTGTCGATGGCCGCGAGGTGCCGCCGCTGGGGGATGGCAAGCGCGCGATCAAGAACGTGCCGATCAGCGCCGCGGCATTGACCGCGCGCGCCAATGGCGCGGCGCCGATCGCGGCCGCCACCGCCGCGGCGCCGGCGACGCGACCGAGCGCCGCCACGTCGCGCGCGGTGCCGCCCGCTTTTACCGAACCGGCGGATGGAAATACGCTCGATCGATAAAGCCGCTTCAGGTGCGAGACAGCCGCGAATCTTAAGGATATGACCGGGTTATCAAGGCACCGGGGGTTGATGATGAGGACATTGGGGCTGGGGATGGCGGTTGCCGCCGTGCTGGCGACGCCGGTCGCGGCGCAATCGGGCGCGCCGTTGGAAGGGCGCGTCGGCAAGCTGGAAAGCGAGATGCGCGCGGTGCAGCGCAAGGTGTTTCCGGGCGGCGCCGGTCAGATGGTCGAGCCGCAAATCAGCCCGACGATCGCGCCGACGACGCCCGAGGGCGTACCCGCGACGAGCGCGCTGACCGATCTGACAGCGCGCGTTACCTCGCTCGAACAGCAGATGGCGACGATGACCGGCCAGATCGAGCAGGCGCAGCATCGCCTGCGTCAGTTGGAGGATCAGTTCGCCGCCTTTCGCAAGGACACTGATGCGCGATTGAACGCCGTCCCTGCTGCCGCCGGTCCCGGTGCCAGCGGCACTGGCGGTCCTGTCGCTGCGGGTGATACCGGCGTGACCGTGCCGACCGCCCCCGCCCCGGTGCGCGGCGCGTCCAAACCCGCTGTCGAGCCGGTCGTGGCCGGGATCGACAAGCCCAGCGGCGGCGATCCGGCGGAGGATGCCTATACCTATGGCTATCGCCTGTGGTCCGCCAAGAAGTATGCCGAAGCCGAAACGCAGCTGAAAAAGGTAGTGGCCGACTATCCCAAGCACCGCCGCGCCAGCTTCGCGCAGAATCTGCTCGGCCGCGCCTATCTGGATGATGGCAAGCCTAGCCTCGCGTCGATCGCCTTCTACGACAATTACAAGAAGTTCCCTGACGGAGAACGAGCGCCCGACAGCCTTTATTATCTCGGCAGCGCGCTGATGAAGCTCAATAAGCCGGCCGATGCGTGCAAGGTCTATGGCGAATTGGGGGACGTGTACGGCGACAAGATCTCGGCTGAAATGAAAGCCGACGTCGCCCGTGCGCGCGTAGCGGCGAAGTGCAAGTAAGGGGATGATCGTGCCGCCGCCCGACGCGGCGGTGGCACGCTTTCGCGGCGACATGGCGCGCCTGCTGGCGCGCGCCTTCGACGGTGCGACATCGGTGGACGAGGCCAGGGTGGCGCTGGCGGTATCGGGCGGCGCGGATTCGATGGCGATGCTTGCCCTCGCCGCGGCCGCCTTTCCGGGCCGGGTGACGGCGGCGACGTTCGACCATCATCTGCGCCAGGGGTCGGCCGCCGAAGCGGCGATGGTGGCACGCGCCTGCGCCGAAATGGGTGTGCCGCATGCCACGCTGTCGCCCGACACGCCGATCACCGGCAGCAGTATCCAGATGCGCGCGCGCGCGGCGCGCTACACCGCGCTGACGGCATGGGCCGCGGACGCCGGCACGCTGCTGACCGCGCATCACGCCGACGATCAGGCGGAAACGATGTTGATGCGGCTCAATCGCGCGTCCGGGCTGGCCGGGCTGGCGGGGGTGCGGGCTTGGCGGCGGGAGGGTGGCGTGGCGATTCTGCGCCCGTTGCTGACATGGCGACGCGCGGATTTGCGCGCGCTTGCCACGGCGGCGATGGTGCCGTTCGTCGATGACCCCTCCAACGACGATCCCCGCCACGATCGCACCCGCATCCGCGGCGTACTGGCCGCGACACCCGCGCTGGATGCGGCGCGGATCGCCACCTCGGCGGCCTGGCTGGCCGATGCCGAAGAGGTGATTGCGGTGCAGGTCGAGCGGCTGTGGCGGCAGCACTGGCACGGCCCCGGCCGACCGTTCGCGATCGGGGACGAGCCGCGCGAGCTGCAGCGGCGGCTGGTACGGCGCGCGATCGCCGACATCCGCGCGACGCTGACGATCGCCCGGCCGCCCTTCGCCGACTCGGCCAATGTCGAGCCGTTGCTTGATCGGCTGGCGGCGGGGCAGGCGGCGGTGCAGGGCGGGGTAAAGGTGTCGCCGGGGCCGAATGGCTGGTCGTTTGGTGCCGCGCCGCCGCGTCGATCACTCTGACCGGCGTTCTTCGACCACTTGTTCCATTGCCATTAACCCGCGCCGTCCTACATTGCGGAGGGATGAAAGGTACTCCATGAGCGATAACGATCGGCCTTCCAACGGTGGTGACCCGAACGGTGGGGGTGGCAACCCCAATCCGTGGATGAAAAGCCTGCTGATCTGGGTCGGCGTGCTGGTGTCGCTCGCGTTGGTGGTCACGCTGTTTGACGGTCGTACCAGCACCGCGCAGGGCAACACGATCGCCTATTCCAACTTCCTCGACCGTGTCGACGAAGGCACGGTGAAGGACGTCAACGTTTCGCGTGACATCATCACCGGGACGCTGTCGAGCGGCGACAAGTTCCGCACCTATCCGGTGCAGGATTCGGGGCTGATCGAGAAGCTCCGCAAGGCGGGCGTCGAGGTGGCGGGCAAGCCGGAGGAAGGCCCGTCGATCTGGATGCTGATGCTGTATAACTCGTTGCCGTTCCTGCTGTTCATCGGGATCGCGTTCTTCGTGCTGCGCCAGATGCAGAAAGGCGGCGGCGCGGGCGGCGCGATGGGCTTCGGCAAGAGCCGCGCGCGGATGCTGACGCAGAAGGAAGGCAAGGTCACGTTCGACGATGTCGCGGGCATCGACGAAGCGCGCGCCGAGCTGACCGAGATCGTCGAGTTCCTGAAAGATCCGACCAAATTCGCCCGCCTGGGCGGCAAGATCCCGAAGGGTGCGCTGCTGGTCGGCTCCCCCGGCACCGGCAAGACGCTGCTCGCCCGCGCGATCGCGGGGGAAGCGGGCGTGCCGTTCTTCACCATTTCCGGTTCGGACTTCGTCGAGATGTTCGTCGGTGTCGGCGCGAGCCGCGTTCGCGACATGTTCGAACAGGCCAAGAAGAGCGCGCCGTGCATCGTCTTCATCGACGAGATTGACGCGGTCGGCCGGCATCGTGGCGCCGGGCTGGGCAATGGCAATGACGAGCGCGAGCAGACGCTGAACCAGCTTCTGGTCGAAATGGACGGTTTCGAGGCCAACGAAGGCATCATCATCGTCGCGGCGACCAACCGCCCCGACGTGCTGGATCCGGCGCTGCTGCGCCCCGGCCGCTTCGATCGCCAGGTGGTGGTGCCGCGTCCGGATATCGATGGCCGCGTCAAGATCCTCGAAGTCCATATGAAGAAGGTGCCGCTGGCGCCCGACGTCGATGCGCGGGTGATCGCGCGCGGCACGCCGGGTTTCTCGGGTGCCGATCTTGCCAATCTCGTCAACGAGGCGGCGCTGATGGCGGCGCGGAAGGGCAAGCGCCTTGTCGCGATGGCCGAGTTCGAGGAGGCCAAGGACAAGGTGATGATGGGCGCCGAGCGGCGTTCGATGGTGATGACCGAGGACGAGAAGCGGATGACCGCCTATCACGAGGCGGGCCATGCGATCGTCGCGATGCACGAGCCGGCGTCCGATCCGATCCACAAGGCGACGATCATCCCGCGCGGTCGCGCGCTGGGCATGGTGATGC
>NZ_JBELIE010000175.1:0-6459 GCF_042091075.1 Sphingomonas sp.
CGCGGTGAAGGTGGTGAGTGCTGGTCATGCTGCCCCCTTGTTTATTCACCCGTTGGTGGATGCTGCGCCGTATCAACCTTCAGCCCGTCCTCCCCCGCCGGAAGGATGGGCGATCTTCCGCCGGACCATCGACTTAAGCTAGCACGCCGGGCGTTGGCGTATCCCGCTTTTTTCCGTCAGTCCGGGTCAGGGGATTGATGCTTTCGGGCGCCAAACGCGGACGGAGTGATGGATATCACGACGGCGGATATCGGCGGCCGGCTGCCGGGCTGCGGCGTGAGCGCGATGCGAATGGGCTTCCTCAGCCTCAAATCGTATCGGACCGGTGGCCGGACCAAATCGTCTTTTACGGTAGAGCAGCGTGTCTCGGCGCTATCCACGCGCTCCTGAGCCGCCGCCCCGCCGGGACGATCACCGACGTCGCCTTCGCGTGCAGCTTCGAGAGTCTGTCGTCTTACTGGCGCAATTTCTGCGCGCGCTATGGCCATGCGACCAGCGAGGTGTTCGACGCGGAAGATACGGCGTTGACGCGCCGACGCGCGCGGTAAACCTCAGTGGCCGTAGCGTTTGATGCCGCGCCGGCGCAGCCGTTCGCGGTGACGACGCCGCAATAGCGCGACCGTCAGCGGCGTTCCGGTCAGCAGAATCACCCCGATGATCGCATAGGCGATCATTTCTCGCGAAAATTCGAACATGCGCCGCCCATGTCACAAAGATGACGCTATGACTACAGGTTCGGCGCATCGATGCCAGTTCGGTCCTACCCGTCGTGGTGTCTGACCGGCGGCGGCGCGTCCAGGTCGCTCATCTCCTGCCGCAATAGCGCGAGGTCGGTCGCATTGGGGTGCCATTGCCCCGCCAGCAGGCCACCCTCCGCGAACAGCGCCTCGGCGATGCCGGTGCTTCCCGCCTGCGCCCACAGTGCCGCCAGCGGCGCGGCGAGCGGATCGGAGACCGGCGCGCCATCGCCGCGAATGTGGAGCAGCCATGCGGCCAACGCGCGCAGCGTGGCGGGGGATGAGCGCCCGGCGCGGGCATTGGCCGCCATCGGCTCCAGCCAGCGCTGCGGGATCTTCTGTGAACCGTCGGTGGCGATCTGCGACAGTCGATGCGGCAGGCCAGGATTGCGAAATCGCTGCAACAGGCGATCGGCATAGTCCCGCGCATCGATCCCGCCGCCGCTGCCGCGCTCCGTCGCAAGGCTCGCGGCGGCCTCCTGCCGCATCAATCTTTCGACCACCGGCGCGATCGCCGTATCGGCCACTGCCTCGTGGACGAACGTATGACCGGCCAGCAGCCCGAGATAGGCAAGCGCCGAATGCGCGCCGTTGAGCATGCGCAATTTGGCGCGTTCGAACGCAGCGACGTCGCCCACGAACTGCGCGCCGGCCACCTCCCAGCGCGGGCGCGCGCCGGCGAAGCGGTCCTCGATCACCCATTGGTGGAAGGGTTCGGTGACGATCGCGGCCGCGTCGTACACGCCGATCGCCGCCGCGACATCGTCGCGCGTGGCGGCATCGACCGCGGGGACGATGCGATCGACCATCGTCGCCGGGCAGGCGCATTCGCGCTCGAACCAGTCGCGCGTGGCGTTATCCACCCGATCGAGCCATGCCGCCAGGCGCCGATGCAGCAGCGCGCCGTTATGGGCGAGATTGTCGCAGCTGACGATCGTCAGCCCCGGCGCGCCGCTGGCGCGGCGCTGCGCGATACCGGCGGCGAGATGGTGGAAGATGGTCTGCCCCGCGGCCTGCACCGCCGCGATATCGAGGGACCCGTCGGGGCGGCCGAAATAGGCCTTTTCGGTCACCGTCAGCGTCACGATGCGCGTCGCCGGGGCGGCGATCAGCGCGGTCACCGCCGCCGGTGCCTCGGGGGCGACGATCACATCGCGTATCGCGCCGATCAGGGCGACGCGCGGCGCCTGCGCGCCACGTTCGGTCAGCGTGTACAGACTGTCCTGTGGCACCAGCGCGTCGCGTACCCCGGCGGATCGCAGCGACACCCCCGCGATCGCCCAGTCGCGGTCGCCCGCCGCCATAGCGGCATCGGTATAGGCGGCCTGATGCGCACGGTGGAAAGCGCCGATCCCGAGGTGAACGATCCCGATCGCCTGCTCGTCACGCGCGTAGCCGGGGCGCGCGACGGCCGGATCTAGCCGGTCCAGCGTCATGCGCGACAGGCGGGGCATCGTCACAGCCGATAGGCCCGGCGAACGAGGTTGACGGTCAGATCCTGCGCCAGTTCGGCGGCCTCCCAATCCTCCAGCCGATGCTCCGCCACCAGCCGCGCGAGGAAGGCGCAGTCGACCCGCCGCGCGACATCGTGCCGCGCCGGTATCGACAGGAAGGCGCGCGTATCGTCGTTGAAGCCGACGGTATTGTAGAAGCCGGCGGTCTCGGTCGTCATTTCGCGATAGCGCCGCATGCCTTCGGGCGAATCGTGGAACCACCATGCCGGCCCCAGCCGCAGGCAGGGATAATGGCCGGCGAGCGGCGCCAGTTCGCGCGCATAGGTCGATTCATCGAGCGTGAAGAGGATCAGCGTGAAATCGCGCTCATTGCCGACCGCGTCGAGCAACGGCTTCAGCGCGGCGACATAGTCGACCCGCATGGGGATGTCGGCGCCCTTGTCACGCCCGTATGTCGCGAACAGCGCTTCGTTGTGATTACGGAACGAACCGGGATGCAATTGCATCACCATGCCGTCCTCGACGCTCATCCGGGCCATTTCGGTGAGCATCTGGGCGCGGAACAGGTCCGCGTCCGCCGCATCGGGGCGTCCCCCTGTCACGCGCCGGAACAACGCCTCTGCCTCCGCCGCCGAGAGGTTGGCGGTTCGCGCCGACGGATGGCCGTGATCGGTCGCGGTCGCCCCGGCCGCGCGGAAATCGGCGCGGCGCTTGCGGTGCGCGGCGAGATAGCCGCGCCATGACCAGACGTCCTCACCGGTCAGCTCGGCGAAGCGCGCCATCGCAGGCGCGAACTGTTCATGCTCCACGTCGATCACGCCATCGGGGCGATAGGTGGTGATCACGCGCCCGCCCCAGCCCGATGCGCGGATCGCACGATGCGCGGAGAGATCGGCCTCGGCCCCCTCGGTCGTCGCCAGCACCTCGATGCCGAACCGATCGAACAGCGCACGCGGGCGATAGTCGGGCTCGGCCAGCCGTGCGGTGATATGATCATAATAGAGGTCGGCAGTGGCCTCCTCCAGCGCGACATCCAGCCCCATCACCTCAGCGAAAACATGATCGAGCCACAGGCGCGACGGCGTCGCCCGAAACAGGTGATAATGTTGTGCGAAGGTGCGCCACGCCGCGCGCGGATCGGTCGTCGGCGCACCGGACCGGGATGGCACGCCGAGCGCGTCGAGCGGCACGCCCTGGCTATAGAGCATCCGGAACACATAATGGTCGGGGACGAGCAGCAGGTCGGTGGCGTTGCGCCACGGCGCGTCGGTGGCGAACCAGTGCGGATCGGTATGGCCGTGCGGCGAGACGATCGGCAGGTCGGCGACGGTGCGGTACAGAGCGCGCGCGATATCGCGCTGCGCGGGGTCGCTGGCGAACAGCCGGTCGGGATGGAGGTGCAGGGGGCGGGTCATGCCGAATGCGCCGCCCAGCCGGGGTGCCGATGATGTTGCATGATCCCTCTCCGCCTATCGCGGCACGACGTACCGCGCTATGATTCGTTTTACCACAAAAGAGTGATTGGTAAGGCAAGTGAGGGGATTCATGCAGATCGTGACGGTCGGCGAGGGGATGATCGAACTGTCGCGTGCGGCGGATGGGTCGGGCTGGCGGGTCGGATATGGCGGCGACACGCTCAACACCGCGCTGCACCTCGCCCGGCTGGGACGACATGTCGCGTTCCTCTCCGCGATCGGGGACGACCCCTTCAGCCGTGATCTGCGCGCTGACTGGGCACGGGAAGGCCTGGACACGCGGTGGGTGCTGACCGATCCGTCGCGGCGGGCGGGCCTGTACGCGATCACCAATGATCAGCAGGGGGAGCGGCACTTCACCTATTGGCGCGGGGAAAGCGCCGCGCGCCGGATGTTCGATCTTCCTGACAGCGAGGCGGCGGCAATGCAGGCATCGGGGGCGGCGCTCCTGCTGTTCTCGATGATTTCGCTCGCGATCCTGCCGCCGCCGGCGCGCGAGCGGCTGATCGCGTTGGCGCACGAAGTGCGGGCGCGGGGCGGGCGGGTTGCCTTCGATACCAATTATCGTCCTGCACTATGGCCTGATCTGGCGGCGGCCCGCGCGGCGCACCGTGCGGCGATGGCGGTCGCCGACATCGGCTTGCCGACGATCGAGGACGAGGCCGCGTTGACCGGCCTTGACGACCCCGCCGCGATCGAGCGGCACTGGCATGAGGCGGGTGTGACCGAAGTGGCGCTGAAGATGGGCGGGGAAGGGTGCCGCGTCGGCGGCGTATCGATCGCCCCGCCCCAGCGGCTGACGCCGCGCGACACCAGCGGCGCGGGCGACGCCTTCAATGCGGGATATCTTCATGCGCGGCTGGCGGGCCTCGCGCCGGCGGAAGCGGCGGCGGCGGGCCATGCCATGGCGGGCTGGGTGGTGATGAATATGGGCGCGGTGCCGCCTCTCGATGCGACGGCTCCCTATCGGCGTCTGGGGGAATTGGCCGCGGCGGGATAGGCGCCGCGAACGGTTCAGGCTCGGGCACGGGCAATATTGGCCCGACCAATATGGACAGGCCAGCGATCGGTCGTTACATCGATGGCATGCGCTGGGCACAAGCGCTGGGGAGGCGAGCGTTGCGGATCAGGAACCTGCGCTGGTGGATCGTGGCGCTGATCTGCGCCGGCACCATGGCCAATTATCTCGCGCGCAACTCGCTGGGCGTGCTCGCCCCCGAGTTGAAGACCGCACTGCACATGTCGACGCAGCAATATAGCTATGTCGTCGGCGCCTTCCAGCTGGCCTATACGATCATGCAGCCGATCGCCGGCGCGCTGGTCGATCGCTTCGGCCTGCGGATCGGCTTCGCGATGTTCGCGCTCGCCTGGTCGGCCGCCAACATGCTCCACGCGCTGGCGATCGGCTGGCTCAGCCTGGCCTTCTTTCGCGGGTTGCTGGGCGTGTTCGAGGCGGCGGCGATCCCGTCGGGGATCAAGGCGGTGGCGGAATGGTTTCCGGCGCGCGAGCGATCCGTCGCGGTCGGCTGGTTCAACGCAGGGACCTCGCTGGGCGCGCTGATCGCGCCGCCGGTGGTCGCGGCGGTGGCGATCTGGGCCGACTGGCGCTGGGCGTTCATCGTTACCGGGGCGGTCGGCATCCTGTGGGCGGGGGCGTGGTTCGCTTTCTATCGCTCACCCGAGACGCATCACGCGATCACCGATGAGGAGCGGGCGCTGATCGCCGCCGATCGCCCCGCCACCCCGGCGCAGCGCACGCCCGCGCGCGACATCCTGAGGCTGCCGCGCTTCTGGGTGATCGCGGTGCCGCGCTTCCTCGCGGAGCCGGCGTGGCAGACGTTCAGTTTCTGGATCCCGCTGTATCTCGCCACCGAGCGCGGCATGGATCTGAAACAGATCGCGCTGTTCGCGTGGCTGCCGTTCCTCGCCGCCGATCTCGGCGGCATTCTCGGCGGCTATCT
The DNA here is from genome assembly GCF_042091075.1 of Sphingomonas sp. Lineage (GTDB taxonomy): Bacteria > Pseudomonadota > Alphaproteobacteria > Sphingomonadales > Sphingomonadaceae > Sphingomonas. The sequence continues at coordinate 5,628 of NZ_JBELIE010000175.1, forward strand.
GTCGCCCTTTCTGATGAAGCGCGGGGTGGCGCTGATCCCGTCGCGGATCGTGGGTATCTCGCTGGGCGCGGTGTTGATGATCGCGCCGGGCTGCATCGGCCTCGTTTCCAGCCCCTATACCGCGATCGCGCTCTTCTCGATCGGCGGCTTTGCCCATCAGATGATTTCGGGACTCATCAACACGCTGTCCGCCGACGTCTTCAACCCGGCCGAGGTGGGCACCGCCAATGGCTTCATCGGACAGGCGGGCTGGATCGGCGGGCTGATCTTCTCGCTGCTGATCGGGCAGTTTGCCGATACGATCGGCTATGCGCCGCTGTTCGCGGTGCTGGCGGTGCTCGACCTGATCGGCGCGGCGGTGCTGATCCTGTTCATCCGCCGCCTGGTGTTGCCGTCGCCCGCCCCCGTCCCCGTTGAGGAGCTCAGCCGATGAGGCGCGCCACATTGTCCAATCCGCCGCTGTTCGCGCTGTCCGACCGCGCCACCGGCTGCGTCACGCTCACCGCCGATACCGGTGCGGTGGCGCATGTCTTCGTCCTGGAGGACGATGTGATGCGGTTGCTGCTGCTGCGTGACGGTGTGGTGTCGAGCCCGCCAGGCTGGGCAATCGCGCCGGGCGCCGACGACATCGACGAGCCGGGGCGCGATCGCCTGTCCGTCGCCGGCTTCACCTGCCCCGATCCGGTGATCGAGGAGCACGACGATCGCATCGTGATCGCCACCGAGCGGCTGCGTGTGATGATCGTGCGCCACGGGCTGCGCTGCCGCTGGGAACAGCGCGATGCGGGGGGCGGGTGGCATGCGATCCTGCGCGACCGTCCGACACAGGCCT
>NZ_JBELIE010000176.1:0-6506 GCF_042091075.1 Sphingomonas sp.
ATATAGATGATGTTGTCGTTCTTCAGGCAGTTCGCCGAACGCACCGACAGCTCCAGCTCGTCGACCTTCTTGAGCAGGTAACGGTTGATCTGCGCGGTATCGCTCGCCCCCTCGCCCGCGGCCGCCGGCGCAGCGACGCCGACCGGCGCCGAGCGCGTGACCGACGAATCGTCGAAGTGGACGAACAGCGCCAGCTGATCCTGCAGGATACGACCGGCATAGCCGACTGCATCCTCTGGCGTGACGGTGCCGTCGGTTTCGATCGTCAGCGTCAGCTTGTCATAGTCGAGGTCCTGCCCAACGCGGGTAGGATCCACCTTGTACGACACCTGCCGGACCGGCGAATAAAGCGCATCGACCGGGATCAGGCCGATCGGCGCATCCGCCGGGCGGTTCGCAACCGCCGCGACATAGCCCTTACCAACGTCGGCAGTCAGCTCCATGTTGAGCGTCGCGCCTTCGTCGAGGTGACAGATCACCAGCTCGGGGTTCATCACCTCGATATCGCCGGACACCGCGATGTCGCCCGCCTTCACCTCGCCCGGGCCAGTCGCCGACAGCTGAAGGCGCTTCGGGCCTTCGCCCTGCATCTTCAGCGCGATCTGCTTCACGTTGAGGACGATATCGGTGACGTCCTCACGTACACCGGCGAGCGAGCTGAACTCGTGCAGCACGTTTTCGATCTTGATCGACGTAACCGCCGCGCCCTGCAGCGAGGACAGCAATACGCGGCGCAGCGCGTTGCCCAGCGTCAGGCCGAAGCCGCGCTCCAGCGGTTCGGCGATGAAGGTCGCCTTGCGCTTGCCGTCACCGCTCTTCTTTTCGAGCTGATTGGGCTTCTTCAGTTCTTGCCAGTTCTTTGCGTTGACAGACAAGCTCTCGTCCCCTGGGGTTGGGCCGGCGGTTGCGGCGCCGGCCGGGTAATGGACGCAGCCGCTCGTCAGCGGCCACGCGAAGAAGAACGATCAGACGCGGCGGCGCTTCGACGGACGCACGCCATTGTGCGGGATCGAAGTCACGTCACGGATCGACGTGATCTGGAATCCCACCGCCTGCAGCGCACGCAGCGCCGACTCGCGGCCCGAGCCGGGGCCCTTGACCTCGACCTCGAGGGTACGGACGCCATGCTCGGCGGCCTTCTTGCCGGCGTCCTCGGCCGCGACCTGCGCGGCATAGGGAGTCGACTTACGGCTGCCCTTGAACCCCATCATCCCGGCCGAGGACCAGCTGATCGCATTGCCCTGTGCATCGGTGATGGTGATCATGGTGTTGTTGAAGCTGGCGTTCACGTGCGCGACGCCTGCGGTGATGTTCTTGCGTTCGCGCCGACGAAGGCGCTGCGGTGCCTGAGCCATATGGTAATCCTGACCTTGTATCTCAATACGGCGGGCGGGCGGCGGTCCGCCTCACGCCTGCCTCCGGCGGAGAGGAAGTCAGAAATCGGTCCCTTGGACCAATTTCTTACTTCTTCTTCCCCGCGATCGGCTTCGCCTTGCCCTTGCGGGTGCGCGCATTGGTGTGCGTGCGCTGCCCGCGGACCGGCAGGCCCTTGCGGTGGCGCAGGCCGCGATAGCAGGCCAGGTCCATCAGGCGCTTGATGTTCATCGCGGTCTGGCGGCGCAGATCACCCTCGACGGTGTAATCGGCGTCGATCGCCTCGCGGATCTGCAGCACTTCCTGATCGCTCAGGTCCTGCACGCGACGCGCGTCGTCAATGCTCAGCTTGGCGGTGATTTCCTTGGCCTTGGCCGGACCGATACCGTGGATATAGGTCAGCGCGATCACCACGCGCTTGTTGGTCGGGATGTTAACACCCGCGATACGTGCCATGAGATCTGTTCTCCTGTGCTCCACAGGGTGCGGCATGGCTGCCACGCACCCCATCTCGTCGCATTGCTTCCGACCCGCCGTACCGTAACACCGTGCCATGCACGATCGCGGCGCACGCAAAACAGCGCCGCCGCCATACGTCGGATTGGAAGGATGGGCCGATAAGCGCGTCCAAACCCGCTGTCAAGCGATCGGTTCCCCGATCATCCTGCCATCATGTCGCGCCGGCGCCGATCCCGCCATTTGCGGAGCGCCACCGCGGCCCAGGCGAGCTCGACCAGCCCGAACGGCCACGCCCCCTGAAGGAACCCATAGACGGAGCCCATCACGCATCCCAGCGCGAACAGCAACGTCCAGCGCGGCGCCCGCTCCTCCAGCATATAGCAAATCAGCATGACGGTGACGGCGAACAGGCCGAAGGCGGTCAGGCGGTCCATTGCGCGCTTGTGATCGTCACGCGCGGCGGGGGCAAGCGCCCGGAACGATCGGAGGGACGAAAGCCGGCGAAGGGGAGCCACCCTTCGCCGGCCTCGTCACCACCGGGAGTACAGGTGACGAGTTGAGAACCTCGCCGTCCGTGCCCCGTTATGCCGCCCCCCACCCGTCCGTTGCGTGGCGCGGGCATGAACTTTCGGTCATGCGCCTGATTCGGCGCGACATCCTATCCCTCAGCCGCGTTCGTCGAGGATCGCTTCGATCGCGCGGGTGACGTCGGCGATATCGGCCATGCCATCGACGCGATGCACCAGGCCGCGCGACTCGTAGATCGGGATGATCGGCGCGGTTTTGGCACGATATTCGGCCATGCGGGTACGCACGGTTTCCTCATTGTCGTCCGGACGGCGCTTGAACTCGGTGCTGCCGCATACGTCACAGACGCCAGCCACCGTCGGTTGCTTGAACGTATCGTGATAGCCCGCGCCACATTTCGCACAGGTGAAGCGGCCCACGATCCGCTCCACCAGCGCGTCTTCGTTCACCGCCAGCTCGATCACGTGATCGAGCCGCTGCCCGCGCTCCTCCAGCAAGCCGTCGAGCGCTTCGGCCTGCGCCGCGGTGCGGGGATAGCCATCGAAGATCGCCCCCTCGCCCGTGCCGCCGTCCAGCCGCTCACCGATCAGCGCGGAAACGATCGCGTCGGACACCAGCCCGCCCGCGTCCATGATCGCCTTCGCCTCGAGCCCGACCGGCGTTCCCGCCTTTACCGCGGCGCGCAGCATGTCGCCGGTGGACAATTGCACCATGCCCCGGTCGTCGACCAGCCGCTGCGCCTGCGTGCCTTTGCCGGCGCCCGGAGGCCCCAAGAGGATGATGTTCACGACCTAGCTCTCCCTTCGCCCGCCGTTTCCTGCTGCCGCTCATCCGCCTAGCGGCGGCGCGCGCCCTTCAGCTTCGCCTTCTTGATCAGATCGCCATATTGATGCGCCAGCAAGTGCGACTGAATCTGCGTCACCGTGTCCATGGTCACGTTGACGACGATCAGCAAGCTGGTTCCGCCCAGATAGAAGGGGATCGACAGCGCCGAGACGAGATACTCGGGCACTACGCAAATGAAGGTCAGATAGGCCGCGCCGATGACGGTGATGCGCGTCAACACGTAATCGAAATAGGCCTCGGTGTTCTTGCCGGGGCGGATGCCCGGGATGAAGCCACCGTAGCGCTTCAGGTTTTCCGCGGTCTCCTCCGGGTTGAAGACCACCGCGGTATAGAAGAACGAGAAGAAAATGATGCCCGCGGCATACAGCGCCATATACACCGGCGAGCCGTGCTGCAGATATTGGTTGAGCGTGATGATCACGTCACCCCACCAGCTTTCGCCCGAAACGCGATTGCCCGCGAACTGCGTGATCGTCAGCGGCAGCAGCAGCAGCGACGAGGCGAAGATCGGCGGGATCACGCCCGCGGTATTGATCTTCAGCGGCAGGTGGCTGCGATCCGCCTGCATGCCGCGCTGCGTCTGGCGCTTGGGATATTGGATCAGGATGCGGCGCTGCGCGCGTTCCATGAAACAGATCAGCAGGATCAGCCCGACGACGACCAGGATGATCGCGATCAGCGTCACCGGGCTCATCGAGCCGGAACGCCCGCCCTCCAGCAGATTGAGCAGCGTCGTCGGCAGATGCGCGACGATCCCCGCCATGATGATCAGGCTGATGCCGTTGCCGATCCCGCGGCTGGTGATCTGCTCACCCAGCCACATCAGGAACATCGTGCCGCCGATCAGCGAGATGACCGCGCCGATCCGGAACACCGCGCCCGGTTCGAGCACCGCACCGCCAGCCTCAAGCCCGCGCGCGATGAAGAACCCCTGCACCGCCGTCAGCGCGACGGTGCCATAGCGGGTATATTGATTGAGCTTCTTGCGGCCCGACTCACCCTCTTTCTTGATCGCCGCCAGGTGCGGGCTCAGCGACGTCGCCAGCTGGATCACGATCGAAGCGGTGATGTACGGCATCACCCCCAGCGCGATCAGCGACGCGCGCGACAGCGACCCGCCCGAGAAGGTATTGAAGAAATCGAGCACACCGCCCTTCATCCGCTCGGCGAGCAGGTTGAGCTGGGTCGGGTCGATCCCGGGCAGCGGCACGTAGCTGAGCAGTCGGAAGACGATCAGCGCGCCGATCGTGAACCAAAGCCTCTTCTTGAGATCTGTCGCCTGCGAGAATTTCGCGAGGCTGATGCTCTGCGCCATCTGGTCGGCTGCGGATGCCATGCGTGTCGATGTCCTGGATACGAATACGGCGGGAAGCGTTTCGTCGCCCCCCGCCGCTCATATAGGCGTCGGAGCGCCCTTGTCTAATGCGGTGTCTGATCCGGCGTGTGAGGCACCTGCCTGCGCCCCACGCCCTCGTCGCCCTGCCCCAGCGGGCTCACGGGTTCGCGCGCGTGCATCCCACGGGGCATGCAGCGCGCGAATGCCGGATCGAGCCCGGTAGGACGACGAGGCCCGGATCAGCCCTTCTTCTTGGCCGCCTGCGCGGTGCGGTGCTTCGCCTTGGCCTTATCGGCCGCGGGCACGATCTCGGGCACGGTTACCGAGCCGCCGACCTTCTCGATCGCTTCGCGCGCCGACGCCGACACGCCCGCGACGGTGAAGTTCAGCTTCGCCGTCAGTTCGCCCTTGCCGAGCAAGCGGACGCCATTCTTGCCACCACGCGCAAGGCCGGCGGCCTTCAGCGCGGCATGATCGATATCGGTGCCGGTCAGCTTGCCCGATTCGATCGCCTTCTGGATCGCGCCCAGGTTCACCTCGGCATAATCCTTGGCGAAAATATTGTTGAAGCCGCGCTTCGGCAGCCGCATGTGCAGCGGCATCTGGCCACCCTCGAAGCCGGCGATGCTGACGCCCTCGCGGCTCTTCTGGCCCTTCTGGCCGCGACCGCCGGTCTTGCCCTTGCCCGACCCGATGCCGCGTCCCACGCGGATCTTGCGGTGACGGGCGCCTTCGTTGTCGCGGAGTTCGTTCAGTTTCATGATATGCACTCGCTTTCGCTTATTACGCGCAACGCTCCCTGATCGTCATGCCAGCGACGGCTGGCAACGTTCGCCGCGGGAGCGCGATGGCGGCGAACGACCCCGGCTTGCGCCGGGGTGACGGAATGTCCGGGGATGGTGGAGGCTTAGCCCTCCACCACCTCGACCATGTGCTGCACCTTGCGGATCATGCCACGCACCTCGGCGGTGTCGTTCAGCTCCGAAACCTTGTGCATCTTGTTGAGGCCCAGACCGATCAGCGTCGCGCGCTGATCCTTGGTACGGCGGATCGGCGAGCCGGTCTGCTTGACTTTGATGGTAGCCATTCTCGCTTACTCCACGACAGCCGCGGCATCAGCCTCGGCCGTGGTCGCATCCGCACCATGCGCGCGGCCCAGCAGATCGGCGATCTTCTTGCCGCGACGCTGTGCCACCGACTTCGGCGAGGTCTGGGTGCCCAGCGCCTCGAACGTCGCACGGATCATGTTGTACGGGTTCGACGTGCCGACCGACTTGGTCACCACGTCGGCCACGCCCAGGCTCTCGAAAACGGCGCGCATCGGGCCACCCGCGATGATGCCGGTGCCCTGCGGCGCCGAACGGACCGTCACGCGGCCAGCGCCGAAATGACCGTTGCCGTCATGATGCAGCGTGCGGCCTTCCTTCAACGGCACGCGCATCATCTTCTTCTTGGCAGCCGCGGTCGCCTTGGAGATCGCCTCCGGCACTTCGCGGGCCTTGCCATGGCCGAAGCCGACGCGGCCCTTGCCATCGCCCACGACGACCAGCGCCGCGAATCCGAAGCGCTTGCCGCCCTTCACCGTCTTCGACACGCGATTGATGTGCACGAGCTTCTCGATCAGCTCCTCGCCACCATCCTCATTGCGGTTGCGGTCGTCGCGACGGCCACGGTTGCCGTCACGGCCCCCACGCCCACCACGATCACCGCCGCCACCGCGACCGCGTCCGCCACGCGCGCCGCGCGCCTGGTTGCCGTCCTGCTGCGTCGCCGGGGCCTCACCGCCCTCGACGACCTGCGGCTGCTGGTTGTTCTCGTCAGCCATGTCTTAGAACTCCAGTCCGGCTTCGCGCGCGGCTTCCGCCAGCGCCTTCACCCGGCCGTGAAAAAGGAAGCCGCCGCGGTCGAACACCACCTGCGTCACGCCAGCGGCCTTCGCCGCTTCCGCCACGCGACGGCCGAC
>NZ_JBELIE010000017.1:0-32177 GCF_042091075.1 Sphingomonas sp.
CTGCGCCTCCGGCTCGACCGCGTCGACCTCGCCGATGCCCTGGCCCGATCCCCAGATATCCCGCCATGCCTTGGCCTTGACGCCGGACCCGTCGTTGCCGCCGGTGCCGAAGTCCATCGTCTTGTAATCGCCCTGCGGCAGATTGTCCGGGTCGAGCCCGGCGGCGACGATCGAGCCGCGCAGATAGTTGCCGTGAACGCCGGTAAACAGATTGGAATAGACGATGTCGGCGGCGCGTCCCTCGACGATGCCCTGTTTGTAGCGGGGATCGGCGTTCGCCTCCTCGGTGGCGATGAACGCGGAACCGATATAGGCGAAGTCCGCCCCCATCGCCTGCGCCGCCAGCACCGCCGCGCCGCTCGCGATCGACCCCGAGAGCGCCAGCGGACCGTCGAACCATTGGCGAATTTCCTGGATCAGCGCGAAGGGCGATTGCCGCCCGGCGTGTCCACCCGCGCCCGCCGCGACCGCGATCAGCCCGTCGGCGCCTTTTTCCACCGCCTTGCGCGCGAAGCGATCGTCGATGATGTCGTGCAGGGTGATCCCGCCCCAGCCGTGTACCGCCTGGTTGAGTTCCTCGCGCGCGCCCAGCGAGGTGATCGTAATCGGCACCTGCCACTTTTCGCAGGTGGCCAGATCCTGTTCGAGCCGGTCGTTCGATTTGTGGACGATCTGATTGACCGCGAAGGGCGCGGCCGGGCGATCGGGGTGCGCCCGGTTATGCGCCGCCAGTTCCTCGGTGATGCGATGCAACCATTCGTCGAGCAGCGTCTGCGGCCGGGCGTTGAGCGCGGGGAAGGACCCGACGATCCCCGCCTTGCATTGCGCGATCACCATGTCCGGCCCGGAGATGATGAACAGCGGCGACCCGATCACGGGCAGACGCAGGCGGGATAGCGCGGGGGGAATCGACATGACGCAAGTTATGTCGGCTCGTTCCGGGGCTGGCAAGTTGACGCAACGTCAGGTGCGTGCCGATACGCCCGCTGCGCTACGTCCAGTCGTCACTCCACCCGTTCCAGCCCGACGGCGGCATCGCGGCCGTTCTGCACGTAATGCGCGGCCGATACCGTCAGCGCGGCGACTTCGGCGTCGTTCAACGCGCGCACCGCGCGCGCTGGGGCACCAACGATCAGGCTGCGCGGCGGGAACGTCTTGCCCTCGGTCACCAGCGCGCCGGCGCCGACAATGCAATCCGGTGCGATCACCGCGCGGTTGAGCACGGTCGCCCCCATGCCGATCAGCACGCGATCACCGATCGTGCATCCGTGCAGGATCGCGTGATGACCGATCGTGCAATCTTCCCCCACGGTCAGCGGCGCGCCGGGATCCGAATGCAGCATCGCACCTTCCTGCACATTGCTGCGAGCGCCGATCGGGATCGGGGTATTGTCGGCGCGGATCACCGCGCCGAACCAGACGCTGACCCCTCCGGCCAGCGTGACGTTGCCGATCACGTCCGCGCTCGGCGCTACCCAGGCGTCGGCATGGCATGTCGGGCGATGGCCACGAAAGGCGTAGAGCGGCATGGATTCTCTCCTTTGGGGCGTTCTGTCGGGGAGTTGCTGTCCCGCGATGAGCCTGTCCCGCGATGGGATCGTGATTTAGACCCTGCGGGCAGTAGCCGAAATGGTGAAGAATTCGTTAACACCCGCGCTATGGATCGCAGACTCGTCCTCACCAATGAAGCCGCCCGGCATCCCTTTCGCCGCGGCCTGCCGCCGGTCTCGCAAGCATTGCTGGCGGAGATCGCCAGCGCCGCGGCGCGACGGTCGGGCGATGCCGACTGGAAGCTGTTCGTGCTCAGCTTCACCGCCTTCTTCATCTCGCTGACGACGTTCATCGCCTGATCGGCTCAGTCGCAGGCGCGGTGCAGTCGCTGCGCGATCCATGCCGACACGACGCACATCGCCACCACCAGCAGCAGCAATTGCGCGGGGGTCACCCCCAGCGCGGTGATGCCGGCGACCGCAAGCGAGCCGAAGGTCATCGCGCCGGCGTTGACGACATTGTTCGCGGCAACGGTGCGCGCGGTCTGATCCTTGGTCACGGTGGTCGTCAGAAAGGCGTAGAGCGGAACGACGAACATCCCGCCGAAGATCGCCACCGCCAGTAGCGCGAGCAGCACCAGCGCGGCGTGCGGCTGCGTGATGAAGGCCATCATATTGTACAAGTGGCCACTCGGCGCGGGCGTCCACAGCCCCACGACGAACCAGAAGCCAAGCACCGCCAGCCCCATCGCGATCACCGAGCCGGGCGCGAAGCGCGCGGAAATCTCGCCCCGGAGCAGGAGGTTGATGACGACCGAGCCAATCGCCACCCCGATCGAGAAGACCGCCAGCACCAGACTGGCAACGCTGGCATCCGCGGTCAGCACGTTCTTCACCAGCGGGGGAAAGATGATGATCAGCACCGAACCGATCGTCCAGAAAAAGGAGATCGCGCAGATCGCGAGGAACAGCCGCGGGATATGCATCGTGCCCGACACCAGCCGCCACGAGGCGCGCGCCGGGTTCCAGTCGAGTTCCAGCTTTGGACCCAGCCTGGGCGCGGGGGGCACCGCGCGCGCGACCAGCCACCCCGCCACCGCCACCGTCAGGGCCAGTGCCGCGACCCAGCTGGTGGAATGATAGATGAAGCCGGCGACGATCGTGCCGAGCAGGATCGACAGATAGGTGCCCGCTTCCACGAGGCCGGTTCCGCCCAGTACGTCGTCCTCGGCCAGATGCTGGGGCAGGATGGCGTATTTGATCGGACCGAAGAAGGTGGAGTGGATGCCGAGCCCGACCACCGCGCCGAGCATCATCACGATCGGCACCGTTACCGCCCCCGCGCGCGCCAGCATCAGCCCGCCCACGCCGAGCGACATGATCGCGATCTCCGCCAGTTTGACGATGCGGATGATGCGCGCCTTGTCCATGCTGTCGGCCAGCTGCCCGGACACTGCCGACAGCAGGAAGAAGGGCAGGATGAACAGCGCCGCCGCCAGCGCATTGAAGAAGCTTTCCTGCGTGGCATCCGCGAAAATCTCGTAGGTGGCGAAGAGCACCATCGAGGTCTTGAACAGATTGTCGTTGAAGGCACCGAGGAATTGGGTGGTGAAGAGCGGCAGGAAATGCCGACGCTTCAACAGCCCGAGGGCATTGATCATAACGCGGGACAGGGCCCCCGATTGTTTAGGCTGATCGCGGGCATAGCCCGGTGGCCCGCTCGATCCAAACGCTGATTTTCGCCGCTTCGCGCTTGCACGCGCCGCGTGGGCAGTCCACGTCGCTGTGATGCTGTCGTTGCCCAATCTCCTGACGCTGTCGCGGATCGTCGCGGTCCCGTTGCTGGTCGGCTTTCTGTGGTGGCCCAGTTGGCAGCTCGGATTCGCGATCGCCTTCGCGATCTATTGCCTGATGGGAATCACCGATTATTTCGACGGTTATCTTGCGCGCGCGCAGGGGACGGTTTCGAAACTCGGTATCTTCCTCGATCCAATCGCGGACAAGATCATGGTCGCGGCGGTGATCCTGATGCTGGTCGGTACGCGCCACAACGACGTGGCGGCGATTACCGGCATTCACATCATCGCCGCCCTGGTGATCCTGCTGCGGGAGATCGCGGTCAGCGGTCTGCGCGAGTTTCTCGCGGGGTTGCAGGTATCGTTGCCGGTTTCCAAGCTGGCCAAGTGGAAGACGACCCTGCAGCTCGCCTCGCTGGGCGCGCTGATCCTGTCGGGGGCGGTGCCCGATGCGGCGTGGATCAAGCTGGTCGGGCTCGCGAGCCTGTGGGGCGCGGCGGCGCTGACGGTCGTCACTGGCTGGGATTACCTGCGGGTCGGCCTGAAGCATATGGACTAAGCGGCTGATGAAGATCCTGTATTTCGCCTGGGTCCGCGAGCGGATCGGTACCGGCGAGGAGGATGTCGAGGTGCCGGCGACGGTGACGACGGTGGCGCAACTGATCGACTGGCTGGCGATGCGAAGCGATGCTCATGCCGCCGCCTTCGCCGACCGCGATCGACTACGCGCGGCGGTGGATCAGGCGTTCGTGTCGCTCGACGCGCCGATCGGTGCGGCGCGCGAGGTGGCGATCTTCCCGCCGGTGACGGGCGGATGATCCGCGTCCTCGTCTCTTCCGCGCCGATCGATCTTGCGGCGGAGCTGGAGCGGCTGGAAGTCGGCGGCGCGGTGGCGACGTTCACCGGGCTCGTGCGTGCCGACAAGGTGGCGGGGCGGGGCGATGTCGCTGTGCTCGAACTGGAACATTATCCGGGCGCGACCGAGGCGGCGTTGACCCGGCTGTTGGACCAGGCGGTCACGCGCTGGGCACTCACGGCCGCATCGGTGGTGCATCGGGTCGGCGCGATGCGACCGGGGGAGCGGATCGTGTTCGTCGGCACCGCCAGCGCCCATCGCGCCGCGGCGCTGGAGGCATGTGCCTATCTGATCGACCGGCTGAAGACTGATGCGCCGTTCTGGAAACGTGAGACCGTCGCGGGTGAGGCGCGGTGGGTCGAGGCACGCGACAGCGACGATGCCGCGGCGGCACGCTGGGGGGCCTAAGGCGCCGAGGCTATCCGGGCTTCGTTCTAGGTGCCGCCGTGCGCGTATCGTTGCGCGGTCTCGCGGATCAGCGCGATCATGTTCGGTATTCCTTGCGTCCGATTCGAACTGAGTTGCGCCTTCAGCTCGAACGGCGCCAATTCGGCGTCGATATCAGTGGCGACGATCTGTGCCGGCGCGCGATCCTGCACCGTCAGCAGCACCAGCGCGATGATCCCCTTGGTGATCGCGGCGTTGCTGTCCGCCAGGAAATGTAATCGGCCGCCCTCCGCCACCGTCGGATAGACCCAGACCGACGCGGAGCAGCCGCGTACCAGGGTCGCATCGGTCTTCAGCGCGTCCGGCATGGGTTCAAGCGAGCGGCCCAGTTCGACCAGCAGGCGGTAGCGATCGTCGCCGTCGAGGAAATCATATTCCTCTCGCACCGTATCAAGCGCGCTTTCGAGCGGGGGGCGGGCAGGTCGGTCGGTCATCCCGTCGCGCTACCCCTCGCGCCGTCGCGCCGCAACCGTCAGAGATCGACGCCGGCGGCGATGGCCTCCAGCTTGCGGATGCGCTCCTTCAGGTCGGCGATCTCGATACGCGCGCTGGCGCCGGGCATGATCGCGGCGGGGGTGCCATCGCCACGGCGCAGTTCCTGCCGCTTCAAGTCCAGCCAGCCGCGCCAGCCATTCAGCATGGCGACGATCAGCATGCCCAGCCCGGCGAGACCGGCGGCGGCCATGGTGACGTAGAATTGGGGATCGGACATGACGGTCGTCTCCTGGTTCGAATGGGGGCGTCGCCCTGGGGCCGACGCTTCAATGATTCCGCAACTGCTCGATCTGTCGCTCGAGGTCGGCGGTACCGTGATGATCGGTCACCAGCCGTTCCAGCACCGCGACGCGATCCTTGAGCGCGCGAATTTCTTCCTGCGCCCGCATCGCATCGGCGGACTGAAGATGCGGTGCACCACCGTTATGGTCGCCGCCGAGACGCGCCATCGCGCGGTAACGTGCCTTCATCACGGTCGCGACCATCACGATGAACACGATCGCGACGACCATCGAAAACTGACCCATGATCACTCTCCCTTACGTCTGGCGCCAGCCGATCAGCGGCTGCGTAGCGCCTCGATTTCCTGCGCCAGTGCGCTGTTGCGGCTGGTATAGTGCAGCTCGATATCGGCGAGGCGGCGATCCAGCTCACGAAATTTCGAACGAACTTCCGCTGTGGAGCGGGTCGGATTCGAGCGGACACCCTGCCAGAATTTCTCGTCCTCGCGGTCCTGATACAGATTGACCGGCTTGGGCTCCGCCATCCAGACGATCAGCCCATAGGCGATGAGCGTCCACGGAAAGCCCCCCGCCAGCGTCAGCAGGATCATCGCGATACGGATCCAGATCACCTCGATCCCGGTATAGTCCGCGATCCCGGCACAGACGCCCTTCCACTTCGCATTCTGCTTATCGAGATAGAATCGGGTGCGGCTGTCGGACATCAGTTCCTCCGTTGTGACGGGGGGTCGAGACGAAAATCGGGTTGCGAGCGGTAATCGCCCAGACCCTGGCGGAAATCGGGATTGTCGGCGGCGACGATGCGTTCGACGGTGGTGACGCGATCTTCCAGCCGGCGCGCGAGATTGTACATTTCGTCGAGCAGCCTCTCATCCTCGTCGGTGATGCGCGGGGCGGTCTTCCACTTGGTGACATAATGGAAGATCAGCCACGGCAGCCCAATGAAGACCGATAGAATCGCAATCAGTGGGACGAATACATCCTCCACCTCAACCCTCCTTGTTCATGCGCGCCTTAAGCGCGGCCAGTTCGGCGTCGATCTTGTCGCTGGAGCGCAACTCGTCGAATTCGTCCTCCAGCGTCCGGGGCGCGATGCCCATCGCTTCCGCGCGTCCTTCCGCCTCGTCGGCGCGACGCTCCAGCACGTCGAACCGGCTGAACGCTTCATGCGTTTTCGGCCCGTTCCACATCTCCCGCAGCCGTGCCTTGGTGTTGGCGCTTTCCAGCCGGGTGGCGATCGCATTCTGTTTGGCACGGGCTTCGCGCAGCTTGCTCTGCAGCTTGGCGATATCCTCTTCGGAGCCGCGCAGCGCCTCTTCCAGTGCGGTGATTTCCGACCGAAGCTGTGCGCCCATCTCGGCGGCCTTGCGGCGTTCGACCAGCGCTGCCTTGGCGAGATCCTCGCGGTCCTTCGATAGCGCCAGCTCGGCCTTCTCGGTCCAGCTCGCTTCGATCTCCGCCAGTTTCTGGATATGCCGGCGCATCTCCTTCTGGTCGGCGATCGTGCGGGCAGCGGAGGCGCGTACCTCGACCAGCGTTTCCTCCATCTCGAGGATGATCATGCGAACCATCTTGGCCGGATCGTCCGCGCGGTCGAGCAACTCCGCCATATTCGCTGCGACAATGTCGCGGGTGCGGGAAAAAATGCCCATTCGAAAGGGACTCCTGGAGTGACGCTCGCCACATTAGCGGATTGGGCGGGGTACGGGGAGGGTCTGTCCCGCGCCCCGCCCCCGCTCACGCCACGGTGCGAGCGGAAGCGATAGGTGCATTGCCCAGCGCGGTGGCCGGGCCAACGGCGCCGAGCACCATCGTCGCGCTGACGAGGACGGTGAGGGCGAAAGCGGCGAGTTTGCTGCCGACGGTGTTATTGCTGGCCATGTCGTGTCTCCTGATCTGATGACGTTCACCGTCTCGATGGCGGCGATGCCCCTTGCTTTGCAGGGGCCGTGCCAATTCGGAAAATGGCGGTTTTGCGCGGCTTTTCGCCTCGTGGCGACGCCGCGTGGCGATTTTCCATTGCCAGCGTCTGGCAAAATGCGCCACATGTTGGCGTATGAAGCGAACGCAGCAGGTGATCGGCCAGTCGGGCGCTTTTCTGGACGCTTTGGAGCGCGCCAGTCGCGCGGCGATGCTCGACCGCCCCGTGCTGGTGATCGGTGAGCGCGGCACCGGCAAGGAACTGGTCGCCGCGCGCTTGCACCATCTGTCGGGTCGCTGGGATCAGCCGATGGTGACGATGAACTGCGCCGCGCTCCCCGAAACGCTGATCGAGGCGGAATTGTTCGGGCATGAGGCGGGCGCGTTCACCGGCGCGAGCAAGGCGCGCGCCGGGCGGTTCGAGGAGGCGCACGGCGGCACGCTGTTCCTTGACGAACTTGGAACGCTGTCGATGGCCGCGCAGGAGCGATTGTTGCGCGCGGTGGAATATGGCGAGATCACCCGCATTGGCGCTTCGCGTCCGATCCGCGTCGACGTGCGCATTGTGGCTGCCACCAACGAGCATCTGCCCGATCGCGTCGATGACCATAGCTTTCGCGCGGACCTGCTCGACCGGCTGTCGTTCGAGGTCGTCACGCTGCCGCCCTTGCGCGCACGGCGCAGCGACATACCGGTGCTCGCCGACTTCTTCGGACGGCGCATGGCGGCCGAACTGGAGCGCGACGAGTGGGATGGCTTCACGGCGGAGGCGATGGAGGCGATGCTCGCCTATCGCTGGCCCGGCAACGTGCGCGAATTGCGCAACGTGGTCGAGCGCTCGGTCTATCGCTGGGAACGCGGCGGCGCGGTGGGGGAGGTCGAGTTCGACCCCTTCGCATCGCCCTATCGCCCCGTCACGCCGAATCGAACATCGGTGTCGTCCGCGCCTGAGCGGCTTGACGGCAATGCCTCCCCGGTCACGGCCGGGGACCGCGACGACGTCGCCGCCTGCGATGTCGGCCCATCGGATTTCAAGAGCCGTGTCGCCGCATTCGAACGCGAGTTGCTGACTCGCGCGCTGGCCGAGCATCGCTACAATCAGAGGGCCACCGCCGAAGCGCTGGGCCTGAGCTACGATCAGCTGCGTCATGCCCTGCGGCGGCACGATCTGATCGGAGCGGTTGCGTAACAAGTCGGCTGGAGCCATTTGGGGCGCGTCGCGTTGCCCAACGCGGATCACAGGAGGATTCCATGGCTTTCGAACTTCCGCCGCTGCCATATGATTACGACGCGCTGGAGCCGGTCATCTCGAAAGAGACGATGACCTTCCATCACGACAAGCATCACGCCGCTTATACCGCCAAGCTGAACGAGGGTGTCGCCGCCGACCCCAAGCTGGAAGGCAAGTCGATCGAGGAGATCCTCGGCATGATCTCGTCGTTGCCGCCGCTGGTGCGCAACAATGGCGGTGGCTTCTGGAACCACGACTTCTTCTGGAAGATCATGGGCCCGAAGGGATCGACCCAGCCGTCCGGCAAGCTGAAGGAGGCGATCGACGCCTATGGCGGGCTGGAAAAGCTGAAAGAGGATTTCAACACCAAGGGCGCGGGACAGTTCGGTTCCGGCTGGGCCTGGGTGATCGTCGACGACAGCGGTGCGCTGAAGGTGACGTCGACCCCGAACCAGGACAATCCGCTGATGGACGATGCCAAGGAAAAGGGAACGCCGATCCTGGGCAACGACGTGTGGGAGCACGCTTACTACCTCACCTACAAGAACGACCGTCCCGGCTATCTGAAGGCGTGGTGGGACGTGGTGAACTGGGATGAGGCCGGGCGCCGTTTCGACGCCGCGACGGCCTGAACCGGGCGTCATCCGCTCATCGATGGGGAGGGGGCCGTCGGCTCCCTCCCTTTGTGCTTGTGACTCAATCGCGTGGATAGAATTTCGCCAGATTGAGTAAATTGCAAAAAGCGTCCGGTCGGCGCGCCGACGTTCCTGGGACTACATTCCTGCTGGAATTGTTTCTGGACAATAGACGATGCGCCACCTCTCCGCCGGACGCCCGGCGTCCCACTATCACACCCTGGCCCGCTCCGCGCCGGCGCGTGTCCCTCCGGCGACGGCGCGCGCGGACGGCGTTGGCGCCTCGACCGTCTATGTGGTCGACGACGATGCCGAACAGCGGGCGGCGATCGAGTTTCTGCTCGCCTCGGTAAAGTGCAGCGTGCAGGCGTTCGACAGCGCCTCGGCTTTTCTCGATGCCGGGATCGAGCCGGCCGGCGTGATGATCCTGGACATGCGCATGCCCGGCCTGAGCGGGCTGGGATTGCAGCAGCGGCTGGCATGGTCGCCGCTGATTGAGATCATCTTTCTCAGCGGTGTTGCCGAAGTGCCGGATTCGGTAGCGGCGATGAAGGCCGGCGCGGCGGATTTTCTGGTGAAGCCGGTACGCCCGCAGGTCCTGCTTGACGTGGTTGCGTCCGCAATGGAGCGGATCGCCTCGCGCCAGTCGCAGGCGCGGCGCGGCGATATTCATCGCGCGAGTTACGACCAGCTGACCGAAGCCGAGCGCGAGATCGCCGCGCTGGTGGTGGACGGCCTCCGTAACAAGCAGATCGCGTTCGCCACCAATCGCACGGAAAATACGGTCAAGGTGCACCGCGCCCGGATCATGCAGAAGATGGGCGCCACGTCGGTCGTCGATCTGATCGCCCGCCTGAGCGCGGTCGACGCCGTCAGAGGCTCGCACGCCACCCGCTAAAAGTTCCTCGCAGATTGCTCGGGAACGGATGGGTTCGCGATTGTCGCAACGACGCCGGGGCGCTTAATCCGGTTATCGCCGATCAAAAACGGCGAACCGGCAATTTCGAGATTCATCGAGTAATTGCATAGGCTTATGCGGGATTTTGTCGTTACGGAATAACTACTATTGTTGCACCGCGCAAGCCGTTGCAGGCCGATCGAGTTACGTTTCGATTAACCCGTAACAGCCGCGCGGTCGATCGGAGAATAAAATCCCTGATAGCGAAGATCATCGTCAGGCTTGGGCGGATAAAGCGGCTTCCGCATCAAGTTTAGCCGAGCGTCGCCACATGCGGTGCGCAATATGACGCTCTTCCGGTCCGATGGCGGCCGTGTATATCGCGGTGGTCCGCATATCAGCATGCCCTAGCCAGCGCTGCACCATGTTCAGGGGAACCTGGCAATGGATAGCGCTGACAGCAAAGCTGTGCCGCAGTCCCTTTGGCATCGCAAATTCTCCTTCCAGACCGGCAGCGATCATTACCTTCCTGATCCGTCGATACGCGGTCATGCGACAGAAGGGCCATAGCAAAGGAGCTTCTCCGCTCGCATATTCGTAGTTCCCGACACCATGGACCTGCCGCAGCAAACGCAGCAAATCATTTGGAAGGGGTACTGTGCGGAAGACACCGCGATTGCGCTTTTTCAGACACTCGATCACCAAACTTTTCGATCTCAGATCGATGTTATCGTGGCGAAGGGAAAGGGCTTCAGAAATGCGGCATCCGGTAGCTAAAATGAGAGAGCACAAAGTATGGGTGTCAGCGTCAAACGTCGCGGAGGTTGCAAGAAACCTTCGGCACTCCTGCCGATTGAGGTATTTGCGCTGACCGTTATTTGATATGAGCATATAACTCATGATGTATTTGCTCCCATTCAGAACGAATGAGCTTATGCAAAATCGCGTTCGTAAACCGCAATTCTCCTGGGGCGTTACGATAGTAGTTATTTCGTAAACCGACTCGCCGTCGGATCGCGGGTCGGGAGGACGCGATGGCGGTGGCAGGGGCGAGGGCGGAGAGGGGCGCGGCGATTGCTGGCGAACCGTCGTCGGCAGGCTTGTCGCCCGTTCCGGACGCACCCCTGCGATCGATCTTCGTGGCGATGATCGCGATCGACAATCTCGCGATGGTCGACGCTGCCTTTGGAACCGCGGCCGCGCGTAACCTTGCCGATATCGTCTGGCAGCGGCTGGAGGACGAGGTCGGCGGCGAGGGGATCGTGACGTGCAGTGGCGAGTCGCGATGCGATATCGTGCTGTTCGGGGATCATGCCACGGCCGGGCGCGATGCGGTGTGGCTGGCGCGATTGCTGCATATCGCGGGGATGCCGGTGGCGTGCGCCTCCCCCGAGCCCGATGTGGCCGGCGCACTTGATGTGGCCCAGGACGGCCGGGCCGCAGGCGGTGCCGTGATGGTTGCACCGTCGCTCACCGGGGTCGTCGATCACGTCGTGTCGCGCTCCGACAAGGACCGCGAGGTCTTTGACCGCGTCTATGAGGATTTGTCCGCCCGGCTCGATGGTGCGCGCCTCATCCAGTCGCCGCCCTCGCATGGCGAGGCGTCGGCGAGCGCGACGGCATGGGAGGCGCGGTATCGCGACGATATGGCGGCGGTGACGCGGTTATTGGCGGCGATGGCGGACGAACGCCTCTGTCTCGCATGGCAGCCGATCGCCGGCGCGGATGAGGATCGCGCCTTATTCTATCACGAGGCGTTGCTGCGGATCTTACGTACCGATGAGGAACGCGGCGCTGGCGCGGGGGGGCGCCGGGAGGCGCCCACGTGTCATTCCCGTTTTGAGGATGGCATCCCCCTGGGCGCGGCGGCGGAGCGGATCGGGCTCACCCGCCTCATCGACCGCTGGGTCGTCGTCGAGACGATCGCGCGCCTGCGCGTCGAGCCGTTCATGCGGCTGGGGTGCAACATCTCCGTCGATAGTGCGGTCCTGGATGGCTGGTGGCATGACGTCATCGCGCAGCTTGCGGCCGCCCCCGATGTCGCGGCGCGGCTCGTGATCGAGGTGAACGAGGCACACGGGGCCCCCCGTATCGGTCGTGCGGTGGCGTTCGCGGGGCGGGTGCGATCGCTCGGCTGCACGATCGCTCTGGATGGATTCGGCGCCGGTCGGTCAGCGATAGGCGATATGGTGGCGCTCGATCCGCGGATCGTGAAAATCGACGCGGCGTGTCTGCGCTGGGCCGCGCTCGATGACGTGCGGCCTGGCGCGGCGGACGAGTTGCGTCACCTGATCGCGCTTTGCGGCGCGCGGGGCCGCGATGTGGTGATCGATGGGGTGGACACGCCGTTGCTCGAACGCGCCGCGCTGGCGGCCGGCGCGCCGTTCCTGCAGGGGGAGGAGATCGGGCGCGCCCGGCTTTCCGCGCCGATGCAGCGCGTGCCGATCGGGCGCGATACAGGCGTATCGCGATCCGTAGGGGGCGATCGGGAGCCGATACCGGGCCAGATGACGATCCCCGGCATCGGGGCGGTGTCGAGTCCCGTGCCGCCCGGATCGGCGAGCGCACGCCTTGCGACCTGGTCGGCATCAGCGGCGCCATTGGCGATGGTGGCGATCAGCGGCCTTGGCCTCGCTTTATGGTCGTGGCTGACGTGATGGCCGCTCATGTCACTCGTCACCGCGCTGTTCCGCCGCGTCGCGCCGCGCCCGGCCTTCGGCAACGACGGCGCAGGACGGGGCACTTCGCTGCGCCAGCGCTGATTCTGCACATCGATCGAAAGGGGTGGCGATGACCACGATGCACATGGCCGCGCACAATGGGCTACATCATCATGCCGTCGAGGCGTTCGGGCCGAATCCCGGACGGATGCCGGTTGACGAAGGCGACATCGATACCGTCGCCGACGAAATGGTGTCGCAGGGCGTCGTTCTGCTTCATGCCGCCATGCGCACCTTCAAGGCGGCCGGCAACGGACGGGACGTCGCGTCGCTGCGTCGTGGTCTGGCGGACCTGCTGGAACAGATCGAGGGCCACGGATGGCCGCGGATCCTGCCTCCGCTGCCGATGGGAAGTCGTGGTGTCGGACCCGCCACGGAAGCTCGCAAGGACGACGATCCAGCGGGCCCGATCCAATATGTCGCGCGGCGCTTCCTGTCGCTCGCCGATCGGTACGGCGGCGGGAGCGACAATCTATGGCGCGACCTGCTTACGCATCAGGCGGCGTCGCGGCTGGACGGGGTACGTCCGGCAGCGGCACGGTTGCTGATCCGGCTGCTGGAATATCCGGGCGAATCGGTGAGCACCGCCGCGCTTTACGATGCCGCCCAGACGCATTCGGCCACCACCAACATCGTCAAGGTCTATGTCAGCCAGCTACGCGCGGCGCTGCGGGGGATCGGCATCGTCAACGCGATCGATACCGTCCATGGCGATGGTTATTGTATCGATCATGAAAAGGCGGAACTGATCCTGGCCGCTCTTGCCTGAGATCAAGACGAGCGGGCGGTCGATCCAGGCGATCAACAGCCGGTAGGTGCACGTCCGGCCACGACACGCAATCGAGGCGTGACCGGCCGGGGCATCGGCAGTTCCTCGCGAGCGCACGTCGTGCGGTGGCGCCGCCAACCTGCACCGATGGTGGTTACCGCTATAGCGCTCCGCGCTATGCGCTAATAATGGCTGCCGCCGTAGCGCTTCGCGCTATGCGGAAACCCGCTCGCGATGGTTGGGCGCAAAGCCGGCAATCGCCAGCTCGACGATCCGCTGCGCGACCGTTTCGGGGGGCTTGACCGAGGCGGGGTCCTCGCCGGGATAGGCGCGTGCGCGCATCCTGGTGCGCGTCGCGCCGGGATCCAGCACCGCGACGCGGATCCTGCTGGCTTCGGCCATTTCGTCGCCATAGGCCTCGATCAGCGTCTCGAACGCGGCCTTGGATGCGCCATAGGCCCCCCAATAAGCGCGAGGCGAACGGCCGACCGATGACGTTACCCCGATCACCCGCGCGCCCGACGAGCGGCGGAGCATCGGATCGAATGCCTGGATCATTGCTGCCTGTGCCGACACGTTAAGCGTCAGCATCTGCGCGAATTCCTTCGGATCGATCGCGGGCACCGCCGCGAGCGTGCCCAGCATCCCGGCATTCAGGACCAGAACGTCAAGCGCGGACCAACGCTCCGCCACCGCGGTCGCAAGCTTGGCGATCGAGTCGCTCTGCGCCAGGTCTAGCGGGGCGATCGTCGCCGATCCGCCCGCGTCGAAAATGATTTGCTCCACTTCTTCCAGTCCGGAGGCGGTGCGCGCCGTCAGGATGACGTGCGCCCCCTGCGCCCCCAGCGCGATCGCCGTGGCGGCGCCGATGCCGCGGCTGGCGCCGGTCACCAGCGCGAGCTTGTCCTGCAATGACCCGGTCATGCGATCAGTTCACCCGTTCGGCCAGCAAGGCGAACTGGTCCACCGCGCTCGATTCGTCATGATCGGTCAGCGCGGTCGGATAATCGCCGGTGAAGCAGGCATCGCAATATTTCGGGCGGATGTCGGCACGGTGGCTTTCCCCCAAAGCCTTGTACAGGCCGTCGATCGACACGAACGCGAGGCTGTCGGCATGGATGAAATCGGTCATCCCACCCAGGTCTAGCTTGGCCGCAAGCAGCTTCGCGCGCTCGGGCGTGTCGACCCCGTAGAAGCAGCTGTGGCGTGTGGGCGGGGAGGCGATCCGCATATGCACCTCCGCCGCGCCCGCCTCGCGCATCATCTGGACGATCTTCAAGCTGGTGGTGCCGCGCACAATCGAATCGTCGATCAGCACGACCCGCTTGCCTTTGATCAACGCGCGATTGGCGTTGTGCTTCAGCTTGACGCCGAGGTGGCGAACCTTGTCACCGGGCTGGATGAAGGTGCGGCCGACGTAATGCGAGCGGATGATGCCCAGTTCGAACGGAATGCCGCTTTCCTGCGCGTAGCCGATCGCGGCGGGCACCCCCGAATCGGGCACGGGGATCACCAGATCGGCCTCCACGGGCGCCTCGATCGCGAGCTGCGCGCCGATATTCTTGCGCACCGAATAGATCGAATGATCGTCGACGATCGAATCGGGGCGGGAAAAATAGACCCATTCGAAGATGCACGGGCGTGCCGCGACCTTTTCGAACGGACTGATCGAGCGGATCTCGCCGTTCCGGACGATCACCAGTTCGCCCGGCTCGACCGAGCGGACGAACTCGGCGCCAACAACATCGAGCGCCACGGTTTCCGACGCGAAGATCAGCGTCTCACCCAGCTTCCCGATGACCAGCGGGCGGATGCCGAGCGGATCCCGGCAGGCGATCATGCCGTCCGGGGTCATCACGATCAGCGCATAGGCGCCCTCGATCTGCTTCAGCGCGTCGATGAAGCGGTCCAGCAGGGTGCGATACTGGCTGGTCGCGACGAGGTGGATGATCGTCTCGGTGTCCGAGGTCGACTGGAAGATCGATCCGCGCCGCACCAGCTCGCGCCGCAGCCGCATCGCGTTCGAGATGTTGCCGTTATGCGCGATCGCAAACCCGCCGGACTGCAATTCGGCGTAGAGCGGCTGCACGTTGCGCAGCGCGGTTTCGCCGCTCGTGGAATAGCGCACATGGCCGCATGCCACCTCGCCCGGCAGCGCGCGGATCACGTCGTCGCGGTCGAAATTGCCCGCGACATGCCCCATCGCGCGATGGGTGTGGAACATCTCGCCATCGAAGCTGGTGATGCCGGCGGCTTCCTGCCCACGATGCTGCAGCGCATGCAGCCCAAGCGCGACGAGCGCGGCGGCGCCCTCGGTGCCGGAAACACCGAAGATGCCGCACTCTTCGTGCAGATGGTCGTCGTCGAACGGGTTCGTGGTCAGCATATCGCGGGAAGCTCGCATCGTGCGCGCCGCATATAGCGGGTGACGCAAGAATGTCATCAACGCACGGACCTCCCCGCCCGCTTTTGCGTTGACCCGACCCCGCCGCAAAGGAGTTGCGCCGCCATGCCCAAGAGCCAAGGGGCCAAGGATCACGGACCGCAGATCAAGGACGATGCGCTGTACGAGGAAATGCGGAAGCAAGGTGCCTCCAAGGAAAAGGCGGCGAGGATCGCCAATGCCAAGGCGGCCGGAACGCTGGACCACGAATCGGACCGGCTGGAGGATCGCAGCAAGCAGGAGCTGTATGACGAAGCGCGCCGCATCGGGATCGAGGGGCGATCCAAGATGACGAAGAAGGCGCTGATTCACGCCATAAGGCAGCACTGAGCCTGCGGCGTCACCAGACGCGAGACCGACGCTGACAGTATCGCGGGCGCATGCTAGCCCCCGTGTATGAGCGACCATCGTGATACGGGGCTAACCTTCGACCCCAAATTCGACGCCGCCGGCCTTGTCACGGCCGTGGTCACCGATCGCACCACCGGGGCGCTGTTGATGGTGGCGCATATGAATGCCGATGCGATCGAGGCCACGCGCAAAAGCGGCGAGGCGACGTTCTTTTCGCGCAGCCGTGGGCGGCTGTGGAAGAAAGGGGAAACGTCGGGCCATGTGATGCAGGTGGCCGAGATGCGGATCGATTGCGATCAGGATGCGCTGTGGCTGATCGTCGACCCCGCCGGGCCAGCCTGTCACACCGGGGCGACGAGCTGTTTCTACCGCCGGATCGGCGCGGACGGCCTGGAGCCGGTCGTGTGAGAAGCCGCCTCGGCGCTCTGGCGCTGGCGCTGCTGTCGGCATGCCAGCGCGAATCGGCGCCGGACCGATCACCGCAGGCGGGGGAGCGGCTGGAACGTGCGGCGATCGATCTCGGCATGGTGTCAGGCGGGGCCGCGTCGTCGGTCGGTGTCTTCGCGGCGGAGGGCGATCGTGCCTGTCTGTTACCCGACGGCGGGAGCGATCGTTATCGGCTCGGCGCGAGCGTGGATTACGGCGAGGGGCAGAATTGCGTGGCGCGCGGGATTGCGCGCGGCGGGGAAACGCTGACGATCGATTTCGGTGGCGGCTGTCGCTTCGATGGACGGATCACGCGGGACGATCTGCGCTTCCCGGCGGTGCTGCCGGAGGTTTGCGCGCGTTATTGCGCGGGGCGGGCAAGCCTGTCGGCGATGCACGTCGAGCGGCTGAGCGACACGCCCGCCGAGGCGGAACGGCTGCGCGGAGCCGACGGACGACTGCTCTGCGCGTATTGACGTTCACGTAAACGGAAATTATGAAGGACGGCATGAGCACGTCCGCCGCCTATGCCTTTGTCACGCCGCGGCCGGATCGTGATTCGTTTTCCATTACCGATCTGTCGACTGAGTTCGGCATCACGCCGCGTGCGTTGCGCTTTTACGAGGATGAGGGGTTGATCGCGCCCGAACGGCGCGGACTGGCCCGCATCTATTCGCAACGCGATCGCGCGCGGCTGGCGTGGATCCTGCGCGGCAAGCGCGTGGGTTTCAGCCTCGCCGAGATTCGCGAGATGATCGACCTGTACGACATTGGTGACGGCCGACAGGTGCAGCGCGCCGTGACGATCGAGCGCTGTCGCGCGCGGATCGAGGCGCTGACCAACCAGAAACGCGATATCGATGCCGCGATCGCGGAGCTTTCGGGCTTCCTCGAGGTGATCGAGAATGTCCAGAACAAGGAAGATTGAGAGATGCCGCAATACACCCCGCCGGTTCGCGACACCCGCTTCGTGCTGGAGCATGTCGTCGGCCTTGATCGTTATGCGAACGTGCCCGGCTTCGCCGCCGCTACCCCCGATACGGTGGATGCCGTGCTGGAAGAGGGTGGCCGCTTCGTTGCCGAGGTGATCTTTCCCATCAACCAGTCGGGTGATCTCGAAGGCTGCACGCGCCACGACGACGGCAGCGTCACCACGCCAAAGGGGTTCAAGGACGCCTATCGCCGGTTCGTCGAATCGGGCTGGGGTACGCTCAGCGCGCCGGAGGCGTTCGGAGGCCAGGGCATGCCCCATGTCGTCTCGACCGCGTTCCAGGAATATATGATCTCCTCCAACATGGCTTTCGCCATGTACCCCGGCCTTGCCCATGGCGCGATCGCCGCGCTGGTGGTGAAGGGCAACCCCGAGCAGCAGGCGATCTACCTTCCCAAGATGGTGTCGGGCGAATGGGGCGGCACGATGAACCTGACGGAGCCGCAATGCGGCACCGATCTGGGCCTGATCCGCACCAAGGCAGAGCCGCAGGCG
Organism: Sphingomonas sp.; assembly: GCF_042091075.1. Lineage (GTDB taxonomy): Bacteria > Pseudomonadota > Alphaproteobacteria > Sphingomonadales > Sphingomonadaceae > Sphingomonas. Next base: position 18,206 of record NZ_JBELIE010000017.1, read on the forward strand.
GACGGCAGCTACCGGATCACCGGCACCAAGATCTTCATCTCGGCGGGCGAGCACGACCTGACCGAGAATATCATCCACCTCGTCCTCGCCAAGACGCCGGGCGCGCCTGACAGTTCGAAGGGGATCAGCCTGTTCGTCGTGCCGAAGGTGATGGTCAACGCCGATGGATCGCTGGGCGAACGCAATGCGGTGACGTGCGGCTCGATCGAGCACAAGATGGGCATCCACGGCAACGCCACCTGCGTGATGAACTATGACGGCGCGACCGGCTGGCTGGTCGGTGAGGAGATGAAGGGCCTCGCCGCAATGTTCATCATGATGAATGCGGCGCGGCTGGGGGTCGGGCTGCAGGGCCTGGCGATCGCGGAGACCGCCTATCAGAACGCGGTGCAATATGCGAAGGACCGCCGTCAGGGCCGCGCGTTGACCGGCCCGGCGGAGCCGAACGAGAAGGCCGACACGCTGTTCGTGCATGCCGATGTACGGCGCATGCTGATGGAGGCGAAGGCCTGGACCGAGGGGCTGCGCGCGCTGTGTCTGTGGGGCGCCTTGCAGGTCGATCTGGAGCATCATGCCGCCACGGAGGAGGAGCGTCAGCTCGCCGGCGACCTGATCGGGTTGCTGACCCCCGTCATCAAGGGCGTCGGCACCGACAAGGGCTATGAGATCGCCACCAACGCGCAGCAGGTTTATGGTGGTCACGGCTACATCCAGGAATGGGGGATGGAGCAGTATGTCCGCGATGCGCGGATCGCGATGATCTACGAAGGCACCAACGGCGTGCAGGCGATGGATCTGGCGGGGCGCAAGCTGGCGCAGAACGGCGGCCGCGCGGTGCAGGCGTTCGCCAAGCTGGTGATGGAGGAGATCGCCGCGGGCAAGCAAAACGAGGCGACCGCCGACTTCGCCGCCCGGCTGGAGAAGGCCGCGAGCGAGTTGCAGGGCGCGACGATGTGGTTCCTCGCCAACGGCATGAAGGATCCGAACAATATCGGGGCTGGCGCGGTGCCCTATATGCACCTGGTCGGGCTGGTCGCGACCGGCCTGATGTGGCTGCGCATGGCGACCGCCGCCGCGACGCTGAAGGCGGATGGGCAGGGTGATGCGGCATTCCTCGATGCCAAGCTGATCACCGCGCGCTTCTACGCCGAGCGGATCCTGCCGGAGGCGGGGGCGCTCCGCCGCAAGATCGAGGGCGGGGCGGAGGCCGTGATGGCGCTGTCGCCGGAGATGTTCGTCGCGGCTTGACGCCACCGATGGATGGGGCCGTCCGCTTGCCCCATCCAGGTGCCACCCCGGAACACGTCGGGCATGACGGGCGGCGTCAGGGCTGCGTGATCGTGCCGGCCGGGGTGGCGACGGGCGCTGGCGCCTTCCGCACCCCGCTCAACCCTTCGGGCCCGCGCGTGGTCGGCGACGGCGCGGGGGCGGGTGTGGCGCTCAGCGTCGCTCGGCCGCGCATACATTGGGCAGCCCGCAGGCGCGGAAACTGATGGCAGTTCCACAACGCCCGTTCGATCCCGCTTTCCTGATCGCGCAAATAACTGAACCCCATGGCCGCATATTGCTGCGGCGACAGCGTGGAGGACGTCGGCACCAGCCGCGGATCGCTCCAGCCCATCAGCTTGCAGCGCGGTCGCGCCGCGCACGCCCTTAGCGCGAGTCTCGGAAAGGTGTTCGGCGCGAGCGGATCGATCGTCACCATGAACGTATCCCGATCGTCGGTCAGCGCGTGCGGAAGCCCCGCAAGCATCGCGCCGACCGCGGGATCGACCGTGGGGGTCAATGCCGCGCCCTCGGCGACGGCCGCCTCCGCTTCCGCCACGACGGCCCCGATGCGATGCGCGGGCGACAGCGCCGCAAGCTCGCTGATCACCGGCTCGTCAGGCGATACGCGGCGTCGGAACGCGCCGGGCGTTCCCCACCAGCCGGTCCAGCGGAAGAACAGATGTGTATGCACCTCCGCGATCTTGTCCAGGCTGGCGCTCCAGTAAGGCACCACCCAGTCGGTATGATAATGGGTGGCGTAACCAACCTCGCGCGCGACCGCACCGTTCAGCGCCTGGGCTGCGATCCGCCGCGCCCGCTCCCACGCGGGAAGCGAGGGCGGGCGCGTCATCGCACCGTCGCAGGTGAACGTGAACTGGCAGCCGGTGCGGCGCTCGGCGCCCTGAAAAACGACGCCGCATACGGTCTTTGGGAAGGCCGGATGGCGGACGCGGTTCAGCACCACCTGTGCCACCGCACGCTGCCCGACGGGATCGTCCCCCGCCTCGTAGATCAGCGCGGCGCCGAGACAGTCGGTCGCGCGCGCCAGTTGAGCCGCATCCCCGGCGAAGCGGAACGGGCGGGCGGCAGGCGTCGCACCCGATACGAACGGTACGCCAGCGTTCCAGGCGCGCGCCTCTGCGGGATCGAGCGATTGGAACGCCACCGGCTCGACATCGGGGATGCGATCAGGGGCGGCGATACGCTGCGGCAGCCGCACTTTGCCAGCCAGCGCGGCCCGAGGCGAGGCGGGCGGCGGCGGGGCGTTGCGGACGATGATCGCGGGAAGCGTGACCGCCAGCGCCGCGATCCCGCAAAGGATCGCGCGCAAGCGCCGGCCGGGGGGCGTCAGCTCAGCTCTCCGGCAGGAAATCCGGCACCGACAGGTAACGCTCGCCGGTATCGTAGTTGAAGCCGAGCACCCGTGCCCCGTCGGGCAGGTCGGGAAGCTTCTGCAGGATCGCGGCGAGCGTCGCGCCCGACGAGATGCCCACCAGCATGCCCTCTTCGCGCGCGACGCGGCGTGCCATGTCTTTCGCCACGGCGGCGTCCACCTCGATCACGCCATCGAGTGCCTGGGTATGAAGATTGGCGGGGATGAAGCCGGCGCCGATGCCCTGAATCGGGTGTGGGCCGGGTTGGCCGCCGGCAATCACCGGTGACGCCTGGGGCTCGACCGCGAACACCTTCAGGTTTGGCCATTCCTTCTTCAGCGTTTCGGCAACGCCGGTGATATGCCCGCCGGTGCCGACGCCAGTGATGATCACGTCGATCGGCGTGTCGCGGAAATCGTTCAGGATCTCCTGCGAGGTCGTGCGGACATGGACGTCCACGTTCGCGGGATTCTCGAACTGTTGCGGCATCCACGCGCCGTCGGTCTGTTCGACCAGCTCCAGTGCGCGCTCGATCGCGCCCTTCATCCCCTTCTCACGCGGGGTGAGATCGAATGCGGCGCCGTAAGCGAGCATCAGCCGGCGACGTTCGAGGCTCATGCTCTCCGGCATGACGAGGATCAGCTTGTAGCCCTTCACCGCCGCCACCATCGCGAGGCCGATGCCGGTGTTGCCGCTGGTCGGCTCGATGATCGTCCCGCCGGGCTTCAATTCGCCCGAAGCCTCGGCGGCCTCGATCATCGCCAGCGCGATACGATCCTTGATCGATCCGCCGGGATTGCTCCGTTCCGACTTGATCCACACTTCGGAACCGGGAAACAGCTTCTGGATGCGGATATGCGGCGTGTTGCCGATCGTCTCCAGGATCGTCTGAGCCTTCATGGCTGCGCTACTCCGTGCAGTGGTTCGTGTTCTAGCGCGTCGGGCGGATCAAAGGTCCGCGCGCGCTTGAGTTCCGGGAACAGATAGGCCCAGACGAGCGTGATGGTGATCGCGCCGACACCGCCGACCACGACCGCGCCGACCGGCCCCAGCAGCGAGGCCATCAGCCCGCTTTCCGCCTCGCCAAGCTCGTTCGAGGCCGAAATGGTCAATTGGCTCACCGCGCTGACGCGACCCCGCATCGCATCCGGGGTGTGCAACTGGATCAGCGACGTGCGCACATAGACCGACACCATGTCCGCGCCGCCAGCGACGATCAGCGCGCCGAGGCTGAGCCAGAATTCGCGGCTGATGCCGAACGTCAGGATGGCGAGGCCGAAGATGACGACGGAGACGAGCATCTTGACGCCGACGTTGCGCGTCATCGGGCGGAACGAGAAGAAGATCGCGGTCACCGCCGCGCCAATCCCCATGCCCGCCGCCAGCACGCCCAGCCCGCTGGCCCCGACATGCAGGATGTCGCGCGCATAGATGGGCAGCAGCGCGGTCGCCCCGGCCAGCAGCACCGCGAACAGATCCAGCGTGATCGCGGCCAGCACCAGTCGATTGTGGCGAACGTAGGCGAAACCGTCGAGAATGCGCTGCAGCGGGCGCCGATCGCGCTGCACCGGGGGTTGCGGCACCGGGCCGATCAGGAAGATCAGCCCCAGCGCGAGCATCAGCAGCACCGAAATGGTGGCATAGGCGATATCGGGGTGCAGCGCATACAACACCCCACCGACGCTGGGGCCGGCGATCGTGCCGGTCTGCCACGCGATCGACGAGATCGCGATCGCGGTCGGCAGGCTTTCCTTGGGCACCAGATTGGGTGCCAGCGCGGAATAGGCGGGCCCGGCGAATGCGCGCGCGATGCCCACGGATACCGCCGCCAGGAAAAGGAATGGCAACGACAACAGCCCCACCCAGGTCAACAGCCCCAGGGTCGCGGCATTGAGCACCAGCAGCGCGGTGGTCCCGCGGATGATCCAGCGCCGGTCGACGCTGTCCGCGACCAGCCCGACGACCGGGGTGAGCAGCAACAGCGGGACGAACTGCACCAGCCCGATCATCCCCAGCAGGAAGGCGGCCTGGCGAATGTCCATCGTCTGACGCGCAAGGCTGTAGACCTGCCATCCGATGATGATCGCCTGCGCGCTGATCGCGATCGTGCCGGCGAACCGGGAGAACCAATAAGCGCGGAAGTTGGCGATCCGCAGCGGGTGAGGGCTGGAAGAGTGCTGGGGTCGATCCATCGCGGGACGGCCTAACCCGGTCAATAAGCCCTTTCAAGGCGCTGGGGTTTGCGCATCGGGGCATGCCGCGATTATAGGCGCGGATCTCCCCAAGGAAACGAGGTTACGTCCATCGTGGCAAAAGCCCCAGCCCGCCCCACGGCACCGATCACCGACTCACCGCCGGCCGATCCCCTGAAATCGAATCGCGAGCGTCCTGCAGACCCGTCGCCCTACGATGCGTCGAAAGAGGAGTTGCTGAAATTCTATGAGGACATGCTCCTCATCCGCCGCTTCGAGGAAAAGGCCGGGCAGCTGTACGGCCTGGGGCTGATCGGTGGTTTCTGCCATTTGTATATCGGCCAGGAAGCGGTCGCCGTCGGGCTGCAATCGGCGCTGACCGACAAGGACTCGGTCATCACCGGCTATCGCGACCACGGCCATATGCTGTTGTGCGGCATCCCGCCCAAGGACGTCATGGCGGAGCTGACCGGGCGTCAGGCCGGCATCTCGAAGGGCAAGGGTGGCTCGATGCACATGTTCAGCGTCGAGCATAAGTTCTACGGTGGCCATGGTATCGTCGGGGCGCAGGTGTCGCTCGGCGCCGGGCTCGCCTTCTCGCACAAATATGCGAACGACGGTGGCGTCACGCTGGCCTATTTCGGCGACGGCGCGGCCAACCAGGGGCAGGTATACGAAGCCTTCAACATGGCCGAGCTGTGGAAGTTGCCGATCATTTTCGTGATCGAGAACAACCAATATGCGATGGGCACGTCGGTCAATCGCGCCTCGTCGGAGGATCAGCTGTATCGTCGTGGCGAAAGCTTCCGGATCCCGGGGCTGCAGATCGACGGGATGGACGTGCTGGCGTCGCGCGGTGCGGCCGAAGAGGCGTTGGCCTGGGTGCGTGCCGGCAAGGGCCCGATCATCCTTGAGATGAAGACCTATCGCTATCGCGGCCACTCGATGTCCGACCCGGCCAAATACCGCTCGCGCGACGAGGTGCAGGCGGTGCGCGACAAGTCAGACCCGATCGAGCACGTCAAGAAGCTGCTGATGGATCAGCACGGCACGAAGGAAGACGAGCTGAAGGCGATCGAGCAGGCGATCCGCCGCGCGGTCAACGAAGCGGCCGATTTCGCCGAGAGCACGCCGGAGCCCGAACCGGCGGAACTGTATACCGACGTTCTGGTGGAGAAGTATTGAGATGGCGATCGACATCAAGATGCCGGCGCTGTCGCCCACGATGGAGGAGGGCACGCTCGCCAAGTGGCTCGTCAAGGAAGGCGACACGGTAAAGTCCGGCGACATCATGGCCGAGATCGAGACCGACAAGGCGACGATGGAGTTCGAGGCGGTCGACGAGGGCACCGTCGCGAAGATCCTGGTTGCCGAGGGTACCGACGGGGTGAAGGTCGGCGAGGTCATCATGCAATTGGCGGGCGAGGGGGAGGATGCCGGCGCATCGGCTCCTGCCGCCACCAAGGATGATTCGCCCAAGGCCGAAGCCGCCGCCGACGAGAAGAAAGCGGATCAGGTCGAGGATTCGGCGCACCCCGCGCAGGAGAAGGTCGAGACCGGCGCGCGCCAGATGTTCGAGGCGGCGAAGCATGATGCCGAAGTCGCCGATCCGGCGATCCCGGCCGGCACCGAGATGGTCAAGCAGACCGTCCGTGAGGCGCTGCGCGACGCGATGGCCGAGGAAATGCGCGCCGACGAGCGCGTGTTCGTGATGGGTGAGGAAGTCGCGCAATATCAGGGCGCCTACAAGGTGACGCAGGGCCTGCTCGACGAGTTTGGCGACAAGCGCGTGATTGACACGCCGATCACCGAATATGGCTTTGCGGGCGTCGGCACCGGCGCGGCGATGGGCGGCCTGCGCCCGATCGTCGAGTTCATGACGTTCAATTTCGCGATGCAGGCGATCGACCATATCATCAACTCGGCCGCCAAGACGAACTATATGTCGGGTGGGCAGATGCGGTGCCCGATCGTGTTCCGTGGCCCCAACGGCGCCGCCAGCCGGGTCGGTGCGCAGCATTCCCAGAATTACGGCCCCTGGTATGCCTCCGTGCCCGGCCTGATCGTGATCGCGCCTTATGATGCGGCGGATGCCAAGGGCCTGTTGAAGGCTGCCATCCGCACCCAGGATCCGGTCGTCTTCCTCGAAAACGAGTTGCTGTACGGGCGGTCGTTCGAGGTGCCGAAGCTCGAAGACTGGGTGCTGCCGATCGGCAAGGCGCGGATCATGCGCGAGGGCCGTGACGTCACGATCGTCAGCTATTCGATCGGGGTCGGGCTCGCGCTGGAAGCGGCCGACAAGCTGGCGGGCGAGGGGATCGAGGCGGAAGTGATCGACCTGCGCACGCTGCGTCCGCTCGACAAACAGTCCGTGCTCAAGAGCCTTGCCAAGACCAATCGGCTGGTGGTGGTGGAAGAGGGCTGGCCGACCTGCTCGATCGCGTCGGAAATCGCTGCGATCGCGATGGAGGAGGGCTTTGACGATCTCGACGCGCCAGTGCTGCGCGTCACCAACGAGGACGTACCGCTGCCCTATGCCGCGAACCTCGAAAAGCTGGCGCTGGTATCGGCGGACAAGATCATCGGCGCGGTGAAGAGGGTCTGTTACCGCGATTGATCCACGGCGCGCGCCTTTCTGCCGGTCAGTTGGCGGAAAGGTGCGCGCTGTCGCACAGCCGTTTCTGCGCGTCGGTAAGGTTCGTCGTGTTGGTCAGCGCCTGATTGGCGCGCTCGCGGACCGAGAAGGACTGGAGCGAGTGCAGTTCCACCGCCGGGATGAAGCTGGTGCTGACCAGCGGACGATAGGTGTAGCGTAATTCGGCCAGCACCAGCGCGGAATTGATCACCGGCCGGATCTTGTTGCCGGTCGGGCCGACGCCGGCGGCGAGCGAGTTGTCGGTCGCACCGTCGCCGGGCAGGCCGTATGACGAAGTGACGTCCTTCGCGCCGAAGCAGCGCTGCCACGTGATCCGGTTACCCTCGGCCGCGCCGGTCTGCCCGTTGCCCTCCACGATCGACACGATCGCGCGGCCCTGGCCGCCGAAGTTGATGCTCTGTCCGGCGAAGCCCACCCCGGTCATCACTTCGTTGACGTCGACTTCGTCGATTGAGCCACGCACGCGCGCGATATTGTCCGCGGTCATCATCGCGAGCTGGTTGAGGCGAAGCGTCGTCACCGCCAGATTGCCGACCTCCACCCCCGTCAGGGTGATCGGCAACATGAACGTCAGCGCGAGCGCGAACTCGGTCATCGCCACGCCGGATCGGTTGCCTATCAGGCGCTCGATAGCGTGACGCGTGCGGGGAGCCGGATGGGTCATGAGCAACGGATCCTGACCTGCTGATCGCCATAGGGCTGGTTGCGGATCAGTGTCTGCGCGCGGACGGTGGTGGTGTCGCCCAGGCCCAGCGCCTTCAGGAACGGCGAGAGGCGCGGCACGGTCACCACGACGCTATAATAGACGATGTCGTCCGCCGAGCCGAGATCGCTGCCGCCGCCGCCGGTCGCATCATAACGACCGTTGTTGTTGCGATCCTCGTAACAGTCGCCGGCGTTATAGGTGCCGAGCGGCACGGTATCGCCGGTGATCCGCTCACCTTTGCCGACGGCGGAGAAATTGAAGTAACTGAGCGGCGTGACCTGCACCGCATTGGGGTCGCTGCGCTGCTGCACCGGCAGGATCGTGCGAATCTCGTCGCCGATCAGATTGATCACCTGTTGCCGGGTCTGATTGCCGACCGTCGCCCTGCGCGCGGCGCGTTCCAGCGCGCCATTGGTCAGCGCCTTCAGGTAAACCTGATAGCCGACATCGAGCGACCCGAGCAGCAATGCGAGAAACGGCATCAGCACCAGCGCGAATTCCGCGATCGTCGCACCGCGCCGATCGCGAACGAGCGCGTCCGCCGCACGAAGCTTTCGTCGTGAAGGGGGCTGCTGCATGGCTGGGGATATGCACCACAAAGCGGTAACGCCCGTTGAAGCGGGATGGTTAACGGGGGACACACCATATGAACGACACGGCCAGCCAGCCGGCTGCGGCGGCGCGCGCTCAGGAGCGGGCGATGATCCTGACCTATGCCGCCGCCGGGCGTCGCGCCGGATTGGCGGCGTTGCTGGCGCTGGACGAGCGGCTTGCCGCGATCTGGCAGGCGACCCGCGATCCGATGGTGGGGCAGATGCGATTGACATGGTGGCATGACGCGCTGAACCGTCTCGATAGCGTCCCGGCGCCAGCGGAACCGACGCTGCAGGTGCTGGCGCCGCATATCGGCGCACCCTGGCATGGAGCCGATCTCGCCCCGCTGGTGGAGGGATGGGAAGCGCTGCTCGACGATGCCCCCGCGGCGGAAGCGGAGGCGCGCTATGCGGCCGCGCGCGGCACGTTGCTTTTCCGGCTCGCCGCCACGCTACTTGAAGATGACGACGTTCGATTGGACGCGGCGGGCGCAGGCTGGGCGATGGCCGACCTGTCTCACCGCGTCGGCGACGCGGCGCAGGCGGAGCGGTTGCGCGGGGAAGCGCGCTCCCGGCTGGGGCCGGCACTGGCGGCGCGCTGGCCACGGCGCCTGCGCGCGGTGTCCGCCATGGCGCACCTCGCGCTGATCGACGTGTCGCATCATCCGCAGCCGATCGGGCATCCGTCGCGCGCGGCGCGCATATTGTGGCACCGCTTAACCGGACGATAATCGGATTTGGGCGATATGGAGAACATAGTAGGAATACGCCGCATCGAGACAGAGGGAGCGGCGTGGTGCGGATCATGTGGGTGGTGATGGCGGTGGTGTTATTGTCGGCCGCGGCGGGGGTGGGGCTGATGCTGACGTCGTCCACCGGGCGACCGGCATCATCGGCGGCAGCGGCGAATCCGCTCGCGGCGATGGCCCCCGGTAGCGACGCCTCGCCAGTGACGGGCGATCTGCCCGAGGCGTCACCCCAAACGCGCGAGGCGAAACGCTTCGCGCGCGTCGATCGGGATCGCGACGGCGCGGTGACACGTGACGAATATCTCGCCAGCCGGCGCAAGGCGTTCGCGAAGCTTGACGTCGATGGCGACGGACGGCTGACCTTCGACGAATGGGCGATCCGCAGCATGACCAAATTCGCCGATGCCGATCACGATCGTTCGGGGGCGCTGACCGCACAGGAATTCGCGACCACCGCACCGAAGCGGAAATCGCGCGCGGCGTGCCGCTGCACCACCTCGCTAAGCGACGACGCGGATGACGCGGCGCGCCCGGACAAATCCTAGGGCGGATCGACGGACAGATCCTCTTCCCCTTGCTGGGTTGGGGCGGATGCTCGGGCGGGCGGGCTGCCATCCGCGCCCGAGCGATCGGAGGCGGCCTTACAAGGTTGCGACGATCGACCGTGCCGCCATATCGGGATCTTCCGCCTGGGTGATCGGTCGGCCGACGACGAGGATCGATGCACCGTCATCGATCGCTTGCCGCGGTGTGACGACCCGCTTCTGATCGCCGGCCACGCCATTCGCAGGGCGCACGCCGGGGACGACGAAAAAGCCCTTCGTCCAGCGGCGATGCGCATCCTTCACTTCGGCGCCCGAGCAGACGATCCCGTCCAGCCCGGCTTCGGCGGCAAGGTCGGCGAGGCGCGCAACATGGTCATGCGCGTTGCCGGCGACGCCGGTGGCGGCCAGATCACTTTCGTCAAGACTGGTCAGCATCGTCACCGCGATCACTTTGGTCGCGGGCGGAGCGGCGGCCTTGGCGTCTTCCAGCATCGCCCGCCCGCCTGCGGCATGAACGGTGAGGATCGCCGGGGCGAGCGGCGATAGCGATTGAACCGCCTTGGCCACCGTATTGGGAATGTCGTGCAGCTTCAGATCGAGGAAGATCGGCAGGCCGAGTTCCTCCATGGCGCGCACTCCGGCGGGGCCGTTGGCGCAGAAGAACTCAAGTCCCAGCTTGATGCCGCCGACGTGATGCCGGACGCGGGCGGCCATCGCCTTGGCGCGCGCCAGATCGGGTGTGTCGAGCGCGACGAAGATCCGGTTGCCCATCACGATTCTCCCGGCGCGGCGTTCACTTGTCCGACGGTGTCGCCATCGGGGGCAGGCACCACAAGCGTCGCCTCCTGCCGTGCCGCCGCGATCGCGCGCTCGGTCTCCAGCGCGCGTTCCGCGCCCGACAGCCGCTGGCGCAATCGGAAACGCATCCAATGCTGATAGATCAAGGTCGGCAGGAACCCGAGCAGGAACGTCGCCAGCAACAGCAGCGGCAGGTTGATTTCCGCCACCAGCCCGCCGAACAATTGTACCGAAACGTTGGTCCAGTTGCCGAAGGTGAACACTGCCGCGACGAACGCCAACAGGCACCAGAACAGAAGCTTCAGAAACTGCATGGCGGCAGGCTAGGCGGACGCGGCGGATTTTTCCAGTCCGGTTGCGAATCCTGCGAGAATCAGCCGATTTCCTGTCGTAGTATCGCGATCAGATCATGTGCCGTCGTCAGCCGTGATTCCTCCTCGTCGAGGATCGCGAGAAAGGCCGCGCGTTTGATCGCCGCCACCCGTCCGGCGCGCAAGCGCGTCCCCGCTGGCAGTGTCGATACGATGATGTCGATCATTCGCTCGGCGCCGTGCAGCCGCCCCCAAAGATAGTCGTTCTCCCGATAGGAACGGCTGAAGAATGCGCCGAAGCTACTGAATTGAATGCCCTTAAGTGTCGCTTCCGCGCCGCCCGCGCGGATCGAGCGGGCATCGTCGGGGGAAATGCGATCGACCTTGATCGGATCGAATTCATCCATCCCTTCGCCTTGCAGCAACGGCATGGTGGCCACGTCGAAATAAGGGAAGCCCAGATAGTTGAGCAGCATCGGGCGCCGTATCTCACGCGGGACATTGGCCAGCGCGGCCGAAATCCGCTCATCGGTGGCGGCATCATGCGCCGACAGGTCCAGCGCCTGACCGAACGAATCGAGCAAATCGCCGGCATCGTCCCGCAGCGAACGGATGGCATGTCGGAAGCGCAGATGCCGATCGGTGCGCTTGGCATCGAGATAGGCGTTGAGCGCGTCGTAGATCGCGTCGCGCAAGGGAGCGAGCTGCGCCTCGTCGGTATGCGCCTCCATCTCGGTCAGCCGGCGCGCGATCAGACGCAGGCGACGGACGCGAAAGTTGAGGTCGAAGGTGCGCAGGAAGTCGATCGTCGCCTCGCTCGCGTCACCAGCGGCGATCGCGTCGACGCCGATCCCCCGCGCGGCCAACGTCGCCTCGATCCGCTCCCGGATGCGCGTCCGTCGCTGTGCGCCCGCTTCCCCTCCGACCGTTTGCAGCAGTGCGGTGACGAATTCCACCACGCCGGCCACCTTCAACTGGGCGTAACCCGCGTAGCTGTAGCCGGCGCGATCCGCCGCTGCCTGCTGCGCCCGACGCCGCCACGCCACCAGCCTTGCCGGGGTGGGGTGGTCGAGGAAGAAGGTGCGCCCGAACACTCCCTCCACCTCCGCCTCCACCTGCGGGCGGATCGCCTCGATGATCGCCCGCATCCGTTCGATCCGTCGCGAGCGTTCGGCCAGCGCCTCCAGATTGTCGCGGATCGGCTGCTGACGAGGCAGCTCGCTGATCGCCCCGATAATCGTCTGGAAAAAGCCCGGCGGCCCGTCTGCGGTGGCGGCGTGCATCCCGAATTTGCGGCCGGGGGAGGGGTCGATATAGACGAAGCGGCGATCGATCTCCCGCCGCGCGGGCCGCTCGCGCAGCGCGTCGATGGCGGGGCGGAACGGCGCATTGGCCAGCACCGAACCGTCGATCAGCACTGCCTTGCCGGTCGCGCGCGCCGCGACATGGCGGGGCAGGACGCGAGCCAGAAACGCCCGCCGGCCGGGCCACGCCTGATGCCGCTCGGCCAATACCGCGTCCAGCTCGCCCACGGTGAAAGGCGGGAAAGCGCCGGGGAAGCTCGACGTCGCGCGCGCGGCAAAGGCCAGGTCGGGCGCCGGCGCGAGCGTATCGACCTGTTCGCCATGATCGGTGAACGGCACCACCAGGCGATGCTCGGTTTCCATCACTTCGGTGGGGGAGTGCAGTTGCAGCCGTTCGGGATGGCCGCCGAAATCGGTGACGGTGACGAACAGGTCGAGCGGCTGGCCGTCGGGCAACAGGCGCGGCCCGCGCGGCGCCGCCGCCATCGCGGCGAAGGCGTCGAGCAGCATTCTGGTGAACCCGCTGCCGGAAAAGGGGGGCTCGAACCAGCGCGAGCGGATGAAGTGCGACAGTTTCGTCTTCACCTCGTCGCGCGTGGCGCCATCCAGCCCGTCGAGCTGCTCCGCGCTGCGCCCCGCCGCCATCCACGCCAGCGGCAATGCCCACACTTTCGAAAAACGTGAGGCGGGGGCCGCCTGCTCGTCGATCAGTCGCTCGATATCGGCACCGTCCAGCCACAGGTCGGTCAGCGGGTCGAGCGACTGTCCGCTGGCGATCGCCTGCGCCAGGAACACGCCGTTGATTCCGCCCGCGCTCGCCCCGGCGACGATATCGGGCAGCACGCGCAGCCGCAGCCGCGCACTTTCCTCAATCTCCGCCAGCAACGCGCGGTAGACCTGCGCGCTGGCACCGACACAGCCGGCCCCGTCATGCGCGGCGCGGCTGGCGCGGGAGACGTGCCACACCTCCTTGGTGATACCGTGCATATACACTGCCAGGCTGATCCCACCGTAGCAGACCAGCGCCAATCGCAGTTCCTTCTCGCGCACCGGGTCGGCGGGCGGCGTGGGCGGGCTCATCGCGGGCCAAGTTCCGCCCAGATCGGCAGATGGTCCGATGCGGTGCGCGACGTCGGGCTGTGATGAACGCCGCAATCCAGGATCGACCAGTCTGCCGATACCATGATCCGGTCGAGCCGCGCGATCGGGCGGCGGGCGTGAAAGCTCGGCCCCGTTTCGGCCATGCGGAAGCCGTGCCGGAAATCGCGCAGGCATCCCGCGTGCCGCGACCATTCGTTCAGATCGCCCATCATCACCGTAGGATAATGCCGCGCGCTGGCGGCGACGTGCGACAGGATCGCGGCGGCCTGCTTGCGGCGCCATAACCCCGACAGATCGAGGTGCATGCCGACGACGCGAACGATTCGCTCGCCGATCGCGATATCCGCCATCACCGCGCCGCGCGGTTCCAGCGAT
>NZ_JBELIE010000177.1:0-6434 GCF_042091075.1 Sphingomonas sp.
ATCGCGACCACCAGCACGACGCCGATCGCGGCGTCGGCGCGGTGGAAGAACGCCTTCAATCGCGGGTCGCTGTTCCATTTGTCGCCCAGCGTCATGCCGATCCAGGTCAGCAACAGGCAGAACGGCCAGCTGCCGATGAACGTATAGACGTGGAAGGGGATCAGCTTCATCCGCGCCACCCCGGCGGGGAACGCGATAAAGGTGCGGATCACCGGCAGCATCCGGCCGATCAGGATCGCCCAGGATCCCCAGCGGTTGAAGAAGCGATCGGCGAGATCCAGTTCGCCCGGCCCGATCAGCACGTAGCGCCCGAATTTCTCCGCCATCGGCCGCCCGCCGCGCCGCCCGATCTCATAGGCGACGATCGAGCCGAGATTGCATCCCAGCGCGCCGGCCGTCGCGGCGAGGAACAGATTCATCTCCCCTGTCGACACGAGATAGCCGGCGAAGGGCATGATGATTTCCGACGGCAGCGGGATACACGCGCTTTCGATCGCCATCAGCAGCGCGATGCCCCAATAGCCCCCGGCGGAGATGACGGAAATCGCGAAGCCGGCAAGCGCGGCCAGGATCTTTTCGACCATGGGGCGGCGCTTGCGACAGGCGGGGGCGAAAGGGAAGGAAAAAGAGCGTCTCGGGCACGATCCGCAGACGGTTCGTGGCGCGCCCGGGCGGGTGGGCGGGGCGATCTCGCCAGCCCGTTTATCGCGCCTTCACGCCCCCGCCGCGGCATAGGCCAGCTTCAGGTCCTCCACGAAGCGGGCATATTCGGCTTCTTTCGCCGCCTCGTCCGGCAGACGCAGCAGATAGCTCGGATGGACGGTGATCCACGCTTCGCCCCCGTCGGGCAGTCGCTGCGCCCGACCGCGTTCGCGGCTGATCGTCATCGTCTTGCCGAACAGGCTGCGCGCGGCGGTCGCGCCCAGCGCCACCGTCACCTGGGGGCGTAGCAGCATCCGCTCCTGCTCGATCCACCAGCGGCAGGCGTCGATTTCGCCCGCGTCAGGCTTGGCATGGATGCGCCGCCGGCCCCGCGCCTCGAACTTGAAATGCTTCACGGCATTGGTGACATAGGTTTCGGCGCGCGGCACCCCGGCCGCCGCCAGCGCGCGATCGAACATCTGGCCGGCGGGGCCGACGAACGGGTGGCCCGCCAGATCCTCCTGATCGCCGGGCTGTTCACCCACGAACATCATCCTCGCGTCGAGGGGGCCTTCGCCGAACACGGTTTGCGTCGCGGGCTTGTGGAGCGGGCAGCGTGTGCAGCCGGCCGCTTCATCGCGAAGCGCCTGCCATGCCGCCTCGACATTGCCGCCCGCGCCACTGCCGATGCGATCCTGCGCCGTTGCGATCATGCCGCTCTCCCGTGCCTGTGCATTCGCCAGCAATTGCGGCACCAACGCGGTTTCCGGCATGTTTTTCCAGTATTTACGGGGCATCTCCTTCAGCATTGCGCCCACTTTGACGCGCGCTGGATTGAAGATGCTGGCGTAATAGGTCTTCCACACCTCCTCGACCGGATCCCCCTCAGGCGCGTCGCCGCGCAGCGCGCCGGGCCCTTCGGACAGCGCCGCGCCATCCCAATGGAGCGCCACCTCGGGGGTCAAGATCGACCAGCGCATGGCGCCGAAGCGATTGACGAAGAAAGCGGCATTGGCACGCACGATATGGTGTTCGGGCTCGAACCACGCGACGTATCGCGCGCCCTCACCGTCGTCGATCGAGCGGAAGCGGAGGAAGGCTCGCATCTTGTGGATGTCGCGCCGCACCGCCTTGACCAGCCCGTCGAGCCGGCGGACAAGCGGGTCGGCGTGATCCTCCGCGAGCCGTGGCTGCTCGCGGAGCCGCCACAGCATCGCGTACAGCAGCGCGAACCGCTCGGGATCGCGATGCAATGCCGCATCACCGGCAAGATCGAGAAAAGCGCGCGACACGCGCATCTGCGCAGGCGCCGGTGCAAGGGCGGGCGTGGTGGCGTCCGCGTCGGCGAAAAGATCGGATGCATGCCCCCCGACCTGCCAGACGACGCGATCGGGCGGGATCGCCTCGGCGATCAACGCCCGTGCAGCGACCCGCCATGCATCCACGTCGTCAGGGGCGGGGAGGGTGATGGTGCGCATGGCGAAAGGGGCTGTCAGGCGAAACGCGGAACGGAAACGGGATCAGACGCACGCACGCCGTGCGGCGCGCGCGGGGATACGGCGATGATAACGACATCCGCCGCATCCCCCGGGTGCGCGCACCCGAAAACAGTGAACCGAGCGCCCGGCAACTCAATCGCGGTCGTCGCCACCCGGCGGATTATCCTTGGCGATCTCAAGTTCCTTTGGTTTGCGCTCCTCATAAGTATCCGCCAGCCGTTCCTCGGTTTCGTCATCGAGTTCCTTCGCGGCGGCGGGGAACATCTCTTCCTCTTCCTCATCGATATGATGCTCATAACGATGGCGCATATGGAAGAATTTCGACTCCCATTCGTCGGACGCGAAATCGAGATCCATCATGTCGCCGATCAGATCGTCGATCTCCTTGTGCTCGGCGACCGAATGGCGCGCATCGTCACGCAAATCGGGATTGCCGAGCATTTCGGCATACAGCGATTCTTCCTCGGCCGCCGCGTGACTGGCGATTTCGAGGCGAAACGTCTCGAACAGCTTCTTGCGCTTCGCGCTGTCGCCCTTCGATTCGGCGAGTTGCTTGAGCAGATCGCGGTGCGTGTCGTGATCGCGCTTCAGATCGGCGTAGATATCCGCTTCGGCCATGATACATCTCCTTCGCGGCGACAGCGCGCGAAGCGGCAGCGCGTTTCATCCGCGAGTCATTCTCACGCCGCGAACAGCTCCAATTGTTGCTTGGCTGCAGGGGGCGCGACCAGCGGGCGCAGGTCGGCGCGATCGCCGAGCAGCGTGGGACGCCAATCCGCGGTGATGATGAATGGCCGTACCTTCGCCACCGACACGGTTAGCCGCGCGACATCGTCGAGCCGCAGCGAGCGCAGGCGACGGGCGGTGAGGATACGCGCCACCGCCTTGGTGCCCAACCCGGGGATGCGCCACAACAATTCGCGCGGGGCGCGATTGATGTCGACGGGAAAACGATCGCGAAACTTGAGCGCCCAGGCCAGCTTCGGATCGATGTCGAGCGGCAGCATGCCGGTGGCATCGTCCGCCGCCGCGACCACCTCCTGCGGTTCGAAGCCATAGAAGCGCATCAGCCAGTCGGACTGGTACAGGCGATGTTCGCGCATCAGCGGCGGGCGCTGCAACGGCAGCACCGCCGAAGCGTCGGGGATGGGGCTGAACGCCGAATAATAGACGCGGCGCAACCCGAAGCGATCGTAGAGCGTCGATGCCTTGCGCACGATATCGCCGTCGGTTGCCGCGTCCGCGCCAACGATCATCTGGGTCGACTGCCCCGCCGGTGCGAAGCGCGGCGCGGATTTGTAGCGTTTGCGCGCATCGCCGGTATCGACGATCGCGGTCTTCATATCCGCCATCGCGCCTTCGATCCGCGCATTGTCTTTCTCGGGGGCGAGCCGCTTGAGGCCACCGACCGTCGGCAGTTCGACGTTGATCGACACGCGATCGGCATACAGGCCGGCGCGATGCACCAGTTCCGGGTCGGCATCCGGAATCGTCTTCAGATGAATATAGCCGCGGAAATGATGATCCTCGCGCAGCGCGCGGGCGACCTCGACGAGTTGCTCCATCGTATAATCCGACGAGCGGATGATCCCTGACGAGAGGAACAGGCCCTCGATATAGTTTCGGCGATAGAAAGAGAGCGTCAGATTGACGACCTCCTCCGCCGTAAAGCGCGCCCGCCGCACATTCGAGCTTTTGCGGTTGATGCAATAATGGCAGTCGAAAATGCAGCTGTTGGTCAGCAGGATCTTCAATAGCGAGATGCAGCGGCCGTCGGGCGCATAGGCATGGCAGATTCCCATGCCCTCGGTCGAACCGATGCCCTTGCCATCCCGCGAATGCCGCTTCGCCGTCCCCGACGAGGCGCAGGACGCATCGTATTTCGCCGCATCGGCGAGAATTTCGAGTTTCTGCCGTACATCGAGTTGCGCCATCCGTTCGATTTATGTTCTATCCGGTCGCTTGTCGAGGGGCGATCGACCTGCCATGGATCAAGGCCGTGCGGGGGATGATGAATCGGCTGGGCCCGAATGGCCCTTATCTGGCGCTGGCGCTGACGTGCCTGATCGGTTGGGGGTTCAAGGCGCATTGCGGCGCTGGCTGGACCGGGGCGGAGCAATATACCAGCGGCTGTTACAGCGACGCGGTGCCGTTCTGGGGGCTGCGCGGCGTGGCGGCGGGGCAGGTGCCCTATTGGGAAGCGCGGATGGAATATCCGGTGCTGACGGGGGCGCTGATCTGGATCGAGGGGCTGGTGACGCGCGTCGTCGCGGGTGCGCGCGCCGATGCGGCGACGTTCCTCGGCGTGGTGACGCTGGGCAACACGATCCTCGCCTTCGTGATCCTCGAAAAGATGCGCGACGCTGGCGTCGGGCTGGTGCGGCAATATGGCTGGGCGCTCGCGCCGCCGCTGGTTCTGTACCTGGGGCACAATTGGGATCTGCTGGCCGCGAGCTTCGCGGTAACCGCCTTGCTGGCGGCGGCGCGGGGGCAGGCGATACGGGCGACAGCGCTGGCTGCGCTGGGCGGCGCCGCGAAACTGTTCCCGGTGCTGATGCTGCCGCTGCTCGGGCTCGGTGCCCTGTTCCGGGCGGGGGCGACCTGGCCGACAAGGGCGCTGCGGGCGGCGGTGCTGGTGGCGGTGGCGGTGGTGGCCTGGGGGGCCGTCAACCTGCCGGTGGCGGCGACCGCATTCGTCAACTGGCGGGAGTTCTACGCTTTTTCCAGCGAGCGACCCGGCACCGCGGCGAGCGTGTGGGAGTTGATGACGCAATTCGGCTGGTGGCCGACCGATATCGCGGCGCGCAATCTGTGGTCCTTCGTGCTGTTCGTGGCGGGTGGGGCAACGATCATCGCGGTCGGATGGCGACGACACAGCGCGCAGCCGTGGCTGTTGTTCACCCCGGTGCTGGCGTGGTTCCTGCTGACCAACAAGGTCTATTCACCGCAATTCGACCTGTGGCTGTGGCCGTTGCTGGTGTTGACCGGCACGCGGCTGCGCCCGATGGCGATGTTCCTGATCGGCGACGTGATGGCCTATTTCGCGGAATTCTGGATGTTCGCCGGAATGGAGGGCGCGTCCCCCTCCGCGACGCAAGGCGACATCCTCGCCGCCGCGATCGTTCGTGGGGTGGCGATGCTGTGGCTGATCCACGCCGCGGTGCGCGATCCCGCACCGGGCTGGGCGCAAAGGATGGCCACAGCGCATTAGCGCCGTGCGATCGCGTCGCAGGTTGCGCGAAACTTCGCGTGCGTGTGGCAGACTTGCTCGCGATGGCGGTTGTTCATGCGAAGGCGGGCAGAGGCGTCGCGCATGTGGCGCCGTTTCTCACCCCGGCCGCACCCCGGCGTGAACCCGTTTTATTCCGCCGCCAGCGCCTCGGCAGCTTGCAGGTCGACGGATACCAGCCGGCTGACACCCCGTTCGATCATCGTCACCCCGAACAGGCGATGCATCCGGCTCATCGTCACCGCATTGTGGGTGACGATCAGATAGCGCGTGTCGGTTTCGCGGGTCATGCGGTCGAGCAGGTCGCAGAAACGCTCGATATTGGCGTCGTCCAGCGGTGCGTCGACTTCGTCGAGGACGCAGATCGGCGCCGGATTGGTCAGGAACAGCCCGAAGATCAGCGCCACCGCGGTCAGCGCCTGCTCGCCGCCTGACAATAAGGTGAGCGATTGCAATCGCTTGCCTGGCGGCTGCGCCATGATTTCCAGCCCCGCTTCCAGCGGATCGTCCGAGTCGACGAGTTCCAGATGCGCCTGCCCGCCATCGAACAGGGTGGTGAAGAGTCGCCGGAAATGGCCGTCGACCGCTTCGAACGCGGCGAGCAGGCGCTGTCGCCCCTCGCGGTTGAGCGTGCCGATCGAGCCGCGCAGGCGATGAACCGCCTGTCCCAGTTCGTCGCGCTCCGCCGCGGTGCTGTTGCCCGCCGCTTCCAGCTCGGCCAGTTCGCGCTCGGCAAGCAGATTGACCGGCCCGATCCGCTCGCGATCGAACGTCAGCCGTTCATGCGCGGCGCTTTCCGCTTGCGGCGTGGTGACGCTGGCGCTGTCGAACCCCGCCCGCGTCGGCAGCACCGGGGCGGGGCATTCGAACCGCTCGCCCGCGACCCGGCCCATCTCCACGCGGCGCAATTCGTGGTTCTCGGCGCGCGCCGCCGCGCCGGCGCGGGTTTCACGCGCGCTGGCGAGCGCCTCCCCGGCGCGGGTATGCGCGGCGTCCGCCAGGCGAGCGGCAACGTCTGCCTCCCGGTCGCGGGCCTGCGTGTGCTCGGCGGCGGTGCGGGCGGC
>NZ_JBELIE010000178.1:0-2642 GCF_042091075.1 Sphingomonas sp.
GAAGGCGTACGGCGCGGAACTGCTTGCCAATTACAAGCCGGCGTTCCTGCACGGCGCGGCCTACGTCAACGCCAACGTCACCTACAACCACGCGCAATTCCAGGACAATATCGTCGGGGCGGCGCGCACCTATCTGATCGCGGGCAAATATCTGCCCGACAGTGCGAAATGGGTCGTATCCGGGGGGCTTACGGTCGAACCGGCGCCGTGGTTCGTCGCCAATATCACCGGTAAATATACCAGCCGTCGCCAATCGACCTTTGAGAATACGCCGGGCTCGTCGCTGCCGGGCTTCACCGTCTTTTCGGCCTATGCCGACATCGGTGACGGCTTTTCGATCGGTCCGGTGCGGAACGCGCGCATCCGCGTCAACGTCGACAATCTATTCGACAAGGATGTGCTGTCCTACATTTCGCCGGCGCTTACCGGCGACGGCCTGTTCCGGCCGCTCAGCCCCCGCACCGTCCAGCTGACCTTATCCGTCGACATCTGATACGCGGCGCCGCGGCACGTGATGTGCCGCGGCGCTTCGACGACGTAGAGCGGGTGATCCTTCGGGCGCACCGATGCGAAACGCCACGTCAGCGGTTCCCTCATCCGCGCGAATGGCAGGCTACGGGACGTAGCGGATGCCTCGCGATGTCTGCCGCTGGGTCACAGCCACCCGTTCCGCCGCGCCGTGCGGCCCGCCTCGATGCGGTTCGCCGCGCCGAGTTTCCCTGCCGCGTCGGACAGGTAATTGCGCACGGTGCCTGGCGACAAACCGAGCCGATCGGCGATGTCCTTGTTCGAAAGCCCCTCTTCGGCAAGACGCAACGTATCGCGCTCGCGATCGGTGAGCGGATCGCGGCCGATCTCGCCGGCTGCTGCCGCAAGATCGGCGGGGATCGCGCGACCGCCGGCCACGACGGTGCGGATCGCAGCCGCCAGGTCGTCGACCGGTGCATCCTTCAGCAGATAGCCGCGCACCCCGGCGCTGCGTGCGCGGGCGAGATAGCCCGGCCGAGCGAAGGTCGTCACGATCACGACGGCGGTTCGCGACCGCTCGTCGGCCAGCCGCCTGGCAAGGTCGAGGCCGGTTTGACCGGGCATCTCGATGTCCGTCAGCAATATGTCTGGCGCGAGATCCCGCACCATCGCGAACGCCGCATCGCCGTCCGACGCGCGGCCGACGATCGCGAGGTCCGGCTCCAGCGACAGCAATGCGGCAATGGCGCCGAGCACGAGCGCCTGATCCTCGGCGATAACGATACGGATGGGGGTCATGCCGGCACGCTCGCTTCCAGACGGGTGCCGGTTTGGGCAGGGGCGAGATG
The DNA here is from genome assembly GCF_042091075.1 of Sphingomonas sp. Lineage (GTDB taxonomy): Bacteria > Pseudomonadota > Alphaproteobacteria > Sphingomonadales > Sphingomonadaceae > Sphingomonas. The sequence continues at coordinate 1,317 of NZ_JBELIE010000178.1, forward strand.
CAAGGCACCGCCCGCGGCGACCAATCGCTGTCGCATGCCGGTCAACCCGTTGCCCTCGCGACCGGACAGGCCGACGCCATCGTCCTCGACTACCAAGCGGGCGTAACCGGGGTCGGCGATGATATGGATCGTGCAATGCCGGGCGCCAGCATGGCGGATAACATTGGTGACGGCCTCGCGCAGCGTCATCGCCAACACAGCACCCGCGTTGGCAGGGACGTTGGCGGCGTCGCCGGTCAGCGTCGGCCGTACGCCTGCCGTCCGCAAGGCGGCGATCGAGGCGGACGCTTCCTGCGCCAGGCCGCCACCCGCTTGCCCCGCCAGCGCCGCGCGGACATCGGCGAGGCCGGCGCGCGCGGCGGCAGCGATGGCTTCCACCTCCGCCCGCGTCGCATCTCTGTCCCGATCGAGCAGTCGGGCGGCCAGATCGGCCTTGAGCGCGACGAGCGTCAGCGTACGGCCGACGACATCGTGCAGATCGCGCGCGATCCGTTCGCGTTCGGCAGTGCCGGCAAGGCGGCGGACCTCCTCTTGGGTCGCGAGCAACGCCTGCGTACGGTCGTAAAAGGCTTCGCGCGAGATCGTTGCGCCGCCGGTCATGGCGACGAGCAGCGCGCCGGGCAGCCACCATAAGGTCGGCTGGCTCAGCGCGAGACCGGTCACCATCGTCACCACCGCGATCGCGGCGATGCCGAGGATTGCCACGGGTCGAGGACGGGCGTGCCCCATCGCCGACGCGGCGTAGATCGGGAACACGGTCCAACCGACCGGTAGGGCGGCGAGGGCGATGCCGATCGCGGTTATTACGGCACAGGCGCCAACGAGCTTAACGCCCTGCCAGCGATGCGATGCGACGTAGAGCGGCAGGAACGTCATGACCGCCAGCGCCGAGCTTATCAGCGTTGTCGCGTCCGGCCATTTCCATAGCCAGGGGAGAGGCAGGAAGACGAGATAGACGAGCCACGGCCACGGTCCGTCCCACCATCGCTGTGCCCTCGTACGCATCGCGCCACTGTCGAGGGTGTCAGCGTGTTCGGTCAAGCCGGGCTCCGCCGCCATCCGCTCCAGGCCCAGGCGATCCCTGCGGCCGTCATTGCGGTCACGGCCATCATATGCCCGGCGGGTGCGCCTAGCGTGTCGACCCCGACGATCGCCCGCGCAAGCTGGCCGAGATGGTAGGACGGCGTGATCTGGCCCAGCGTCCGCATCCAGCCGGGTAGCATGGCGGTCGGAATCCACAGGCCGCCCAGCACCGATCCGCCGAGGACCAAGGCGTTGGCCACCGCCACCGCGCTCGCGTCTCCGGTGAGGTCGACCCAGCACGCC
>NZ_JBELIE010000178.1:2652-6457 GCF_042091075.1 Sphingomonas sp.
CTTGCCGCTCATCCGCATACCCATGCCGAAAGCAATTAGCGCAAACGGGATAGCCGAGCCGAGATGGAGCAGCGTCAGCGCGATCCACGTTGTCGCCGACAAGCGGACACCGGCGACGATCGCCAGCGCATCGATCAGCACCAGCGCCAGCGCGGTGGTCGCGACGGCAGCGACCAGCTTTGCCGCGACATAGGCGCCGGCGGGCATCGGCGAGACGCGCTTCAACTCGATCAGACCCTGCTCGCGCTCCATGGCGACCCCGGCACCGAAGCCGAACAGCGCGGGCCCCGTCGCTGCGAACACGCCATAGCCCGCCAGCGTTGCGAGCGCATATTCGGGGGAGGGCGACTTGGCCACGGCGAGTGTGAACAGGCCGTAGAAGGCGGCGGGGGTCAGCACGGTCGGAACGAGGAACTGGGGCAGGCGCGACGTGCGCTTGAGTTCGGCGATCGCTTCCCGAAGCCACACGCCGTTCGGGGTTGCGACGAGCGCGGTCATGCAGCGATCCTTTCCGACTGGGTTGACAGCAGGGCGGCAATCGCGTCCTCCAACGTTGCATCGGCGACACGCAGATCGGTGAGCGTGGTATCGGCATCGAGAAGCGCGCGCACCGTAGCGGCAGCATCGGCGGAGACGATGCGCAGGTCCGCGCCGTCCATGCCGGCGTCCCTGACCGCCGGCGCCCACGCGACGCGGTCCGGGGTCAGTTGGCTGCGGCAGCGGATCACCGATCCCCCAGCACGGGCGCGTAGCGCGGCGGGCGTGTCGTCGGCAACGATCGTGCCAGCGTCCATCACCACGATCCGGTCGGCGAGCGCATCGGCCTCCGCAAGGTCGTGACTGGTCAGAAGCACGGCCGTTCCGTGGTTCGCCACGTCGCGGACCGTACCCCACAATACGCGGGCGGAGGCCCGGTCCATCGCGGCGGTGGGTTCGTCGAGAACGAGAAGATCGGGCCGGCCGCAGATCGCCAGCGCATAATGCACGCGGCGGGCCTGCCCCCCCGACAGGGCAGCGCAGCGGCGGTCCGCAAGGTCGTCCAGCCCCGCGAGCGCCAGCGTTTCGTCCAGCGGCCGCGGGTTGGGATAATAGCCCGATTGCAGCGTCAGGACCTCGGCGATCGTCAGCACGTCGGGCAGGCCGGCGCTTTGCAGCATCACGCCGAGGCGGCGGCGCGCGGCGGGCCGGCGTGGGTCGAGCCCGAAGACCGTCGCCGTGCCCGCATCCGGCGCGATGCGGCCGGTCAGCAGCGATACTGACGTCGTCTTGCCCGCGCCGTTCGGGCCGAGCAGCGCGGTCACCTCACCGGCGTGGATGCCGAGATCAAGGCTGGCGAGGACATTGCGTCCGCCAAGCCGTTTGGACACGCGCGTCAGCCGCGCGACATCGGCCAGATCGCGGCTCATCGCCGGCGCTCCGGCATCAGCGCGGTATCAAGGTCGGCGAGCACCTTCGGCCAGCCATCCGCGCGCGCGGCGCGGTTGCCGGCTACCGTGCCGCCGAGCGGAGCGGCCCGGTCGGCCGCTTGGGTGCCAACCTCGGGGGGCGGGCCGAAGGCGGCATGACCCGCGTCGGGATAGGCGAGTACCGTGACGGGATGTGCGTATTTCGCGGCATGCAACCGGGTTTCGACCGCCCGTGCCATCGGACAGGACGGCCACAAACCGTCCGCTTCGCCACAGACCATCACGATGGCGGCTTGCGAGCGCTCGACGGGGATGGCGCCGGTCGCCGCTTTGGCGGGATCGGCTAACGCGTCCGCATAGAGCGCGTGGATGCCGCGCCATTCCCCTGTCCATCCATAGGGCGTGAAGGGCACCGGTTTACCGCCCTCGGTCCACGACGATTCGGTGACGAGACCCTCCCGGTCGATCCCCGGCCAGACGACGCTGGAGGGGACGCCGACCACCGCGATCTTGAGATCGCGTCGGCGCGAGGCGACGAGCAGCGCGGCCTCGGCGCCCTTGGACGTGCCGACGATGCCGATGCGATCACCCGCGACGCCAGGCTGCATCTTCAGCCAATCGAGCGCGCGGGTGAAGGTTTCGATTGGGATGGACTTCAGTGCGGCAGGCTGGCCAAGGCTGCCGAAATACGAAAGCTGGAGCACAACATAACCACGCGCCGCCAGCGCCGCTGCCTGTGCAGCGGCAGCTTTGCCAAGGCCGCCCTCCGACCCGCCAAGCAGCAGGATCGCAGGTGCGCGGCCAGTCCGTGCAGGCTGGTAGAGATCGGCGATCATGGCGCCGTCGCGGATCTGGCGTGGGGCGGCCACCACGGGTGCCGCCGCCGTCGTGGGGGCGGCGGATCGCAGGGCGGCGGCAAGGGCGAGAGCAGTCAGAAGCATGGGTCAACCTCGTCGAACATGCTCTTCCTGTGCGACGGGTAACGGGCGCCACGTAGTGACAAATGTCATGGTTCGGCGGCGTGCCGCAGAATTTCACTCGGAGCCAAAGTCCAGGCTTTGGCGATCAACCAACGTCGGCAGCAATCTTCGTCGCGGCCGGGTCGGCGGCGAACGGCGGCGTCTGGTGCCCAAGCCGGCCCAGCATGCGGTAGCGATGGATCGACGCCGGCACGATGTCGGTGAGCAGCAGCGCGGCACGCGCCGGTGCCAAGGCAGGGTCGTGCATGGCCGCATGCAGTGCCTCCCGCAGCGCGCCGACGACCGCGGGTGGTGTCGTGCGGGCGGTGACGAAGGGCAGGTTGGGCGCGCGGGGCGTTCTTGCTAGGTCGCGCAGGCCGTGCAGCGCCGCCGGATCGTCGCGGGCGATCACCGCGGCGGTGACGGCATCGATCGCGGCGATATCTGCCCGACCGCTGGCGACCGCGTCGATGCTGGCGCGGTGCGACCCGGTGACGATCGTCGAGCCGAAGAAATCGTCGGGCGCTGCGATGTTCGCGACTGCGGCGCGCAGCAGGTTCGCGCCGGTATTGGAGAGCGGCGCGTTGATCGCCACGCGACGCCCTGCGAACGCGGCCAAAGTCGTTGCCGGATCGTCGTCGCGCACGAGGATGCGACTGTAGTGGCGGCCGGGCGGGCAGTCGGGCAGCGCATAAATCGGCATGGCGATCACGCGCAGCGCGAGGTCGGGATCGGCGACGAGCGGATAGCCGCAGCATTGGGCCAGCAGCAGGTTGGGGTCGCGCCAGATCGCCTCGACCGACCGGGTGCGGTCAAGGGAGTCCGGTGCGGCGATGCCCAATCCGCGAAGATGCCGGGCGATCGCCGACCATAAGCCGTCGTTGGCGGCGCGTTGGCCGGGATGGTCGTACATGCCGAGCGAGGCGACGGGCGTGCTCATCGCCGGTCCTGTCGGCCCGGGTGGACCAAGGCGTCATGCGGCGCCAGCGCGAAGCGGCGGACGATCTCGCCATAGCTGCGGTGGGCGCGCCCCGCCTGAGCGGAGAGGCGCGCATGGTGACGGCGCTGGTGCGCGGGCAGGCGATACCAGGCGAGGTCCGGGCGATCGTGATGCGCGGTATGCAGATGGTTGTTGAGATAGAGCAGGCCGAGCGGCCCGGCGCGCTCGACCGTGGCGGCGCGGCTGGGGCCGGGCAGGTTGGCGCGATGCTCGGCAAAGGAACGCAGCAGCGTCAGCGACAGGCCGGGATACACCACCAGCAGAAGATAGCGCAGCGTGCCGAACCCCGTCCATTCGAGCCAGGCGACGATCGGCATGACCAGCGCGAGGTGCGGCAGCCAGTCGCGGGCGACCCGGCCGGGCTGGCGGGCCAGCCGGCGCCCTTCGTCGGCGACCAGCGCAAGCACGGCGAGGAACGGTCCGAACAACAATCGCCCGAG
>NZ_JBELIE010000018.1:0-31512 GCF_042091075.1 Sphingomonas sp.
CAGGTATATATGGTCGTCGGTAAGATCATCGGCTGTCAGGTCAATGTAATCTGGCGAGACGGGCGCCACGTCACCGAGAGTCTGATAGAGATCACAGTCAGGGCAATGGTAGGAGGTATATTGCTTTCCACGCGTTGCTTCGGAAAAAATTGGCTTCACGTCGGCCGAGCCGCAAAGCTTGCACGCTACTTTGGTGCTCATAAACGTCCTCTCCGATTGCTGAAGCGCAAGTCCTAGAGAGTCGAAGCAATCTTGCAACCCACATTGGGTATAAAATCAGCACCTTCCGTGACAGGATGTCGAAGCGATTGCCTACGATCGGTCCGGCAAAGTGATCAGCGTTGCAAAGCGGTCAACGACCGCGCCCTTGGTGTAATGTTGAAGCATTGCCTGCCGCCCGGCCGCCCCGCGGCGGGCCGCATCGGCCCGGCCAGGTTCGCTGTCGATATATTCCAGCAGGGTACACAGCGCGTCGACATCGCCGGTCGGTAGGGCCCAGCCGCATTTCTCTTCCCGGACGACTTGCGCCAGTTCGGATCGCTCGTCCGCAAGTGCGACGAGCGGTGCTGCCGCCGCCATCACGTTGTACATGCGACTGGGGACGGATACGCCGAGCATGTTGTCAGTGAAGGCGATTAGTGTCGCGTCTGAGCAAGCCAGCATCGGGCCCAGCATGTCGCGCGGTTGACGCGGCACAAACTGGATGTTGGGCAGGTCTTTCGTTGCATTGGCGATCATGCCAGTCTTTCCACCGTAGCCAACGAACAGAAACCGCAAGGTCGTGCGTGCACGCAGCCGCCGCGCTGCGGCGAGCACCACCTCAATATCGTGCGTCCGACCGAGATTGCCCGAAAACTGCACGATCGTCTGCCCGAGCAGACCATGCGCGCGGGCGAAGGGATTTTCCGCGCGCGTCCACGGGTGCACCTCGTCCGGATCACCCCAGTTGGGAATGATGGTGATGGGTGCATTCTCGCCGACCTTTCGGCGGAATAATTCGGCCATGTCGCGGCCGAGCACGACGATGTCGGCATAGGACGCGAATACCCACCGCATCACCCGCTGCAATAACCGATCGGCGCGGCCGCCGGGGCGGACATGCTTTGTGGCGTGGAGAACCTCGGGATAAACGTCGTGGACAAGGATAATGCCACGCAGGCCACGTAGCCGGATCACCCATCCCAGCAGAAAGCTTGCCAGTGGTGGATTGGTGAGGACCAAGACGATGTCGCCGCGGCGAAAGTGAAACAGGGCGTGGAGCGACACCAGCAGGCTGAAAGTCACCATGTTGACAACACGGCCGGGCGTCCAGTCCTTGGCAAAGGAGGTGCATCGGACACGCCGTATGCTGACTCCGGCATGCTCCTCCTTCCAAGCGACGGCTTGCCCCCGCTCGCTGTAGGTGGGGCGACTGCACAAGACGCTCACACGCGCGATTTTCGCAAGACCCTCCGCGATGCCCGTGACGAAATAGCCTGTCGATGTCGTCTCCGGGTAATACAGCTCTGAGACAATCCGGAGGGTCGGTTTCATTTGCTTACTCCCGATACGACGCTTCCGACGAGTTCGCGCCGCAGTGTGCTTCGCCAGCCTTGGCTAACCGCGACATTCGATTGTGGGTCTAGCAGGCTATCCGACATCATCGATGCATGGAATCTCGGAGCGGCCTTGCGCAGAACCTCGGTGGCGATCTGGGGCACCGGCAGGCGATAAAGTTCGAACCCGGCGTCCTCTCGAAGCCAGGATGCGGCGTTTTGAAAACTGAACGGAACGGGGTCTGCCGCCAGAATACGCCCGGATCGCTCGCTCCGGGCTACGCCAACAAGAACCTGAGCGGCAGCTTCCGCGCCGACCATCGATCGCCGGATGTCCGGATGGGGGGTGGGCAGAAAGCGAAACCGGCGCCACCATCGCAGCATCCGTTCTACTTTCCCGGGCCGCGTGGTTCCGATGATTGCTGGGAACGCCACCGATACCGTCTCGAAACCGTAAGCATTAAGGCGGCGCAAGGCCTTATCGCCATCGCGTTTCGAGGCGCCGTAATCGTCGTGCGGATCTTCAGGACTGTGCTCGTCGATCCACGTTCTCGGGCCGAACACTGAGAACGAACTGATCGCGATGTAGCGACGGGCGCCCGCCTGGTGCGCGATTTCCGCCAATCGCCGCTGAAGCTCTACGTTGACGGCCCGCAACGCGTCCGCCTCCCCGCTAACAATGCCAGCGCAATTGATGACGACTTCCGCGCCGGCAAGGTGGGACGCTTCGACATCGGCATAGCGGCCGACAGATATCGTCCCTTCGTGCGCGCCGCGACGGGCGATGCAGCGCGCCCCCGGCAGCAGGCGCAGCAGGTGCCGCGCGATGGAGCTGTTGCCGCCGATAATCGCGGTTGGGGGCCAGGAGCTTGCCATATCCGTCGCTATGTGAAGATTGCATCGGGATCGGCAAGCGATTTTGGCCGGGTTCCTTCGGGTCGCCTTCGCGGCTAAAGGCGGTGTGAAACTGGTTCGGGTCTATGCTGAAACGCCTGTTCGATATCGCCGTGGTGCTCATTTCACTGCCCATCGTTTTGCCGATCGCGATGGGCGTAGCCATCGCGATCGTGGTGACCGACGGGCGACCGATATTATATTGGTCGAGGCGCGTGGGCCGGAACAACGTTCTGTTCTCGATGCCGAAATTTCGTACGATGCGGCGGGATACGCCCGCAGTCGCGACCCATCTTCTTGTCGATCCGCGGTCCGTGCTAATCCCGGTGGGGGGGGTGTTACGATCTTCGAGTCTGGACGAACTGCCGCAGCTCATCAGCGTGCTGCGCGGTGACATGACGTTTGTGGGACCGCGGCCGGCATTGTTCAACCAGGACGATCTGGTCGAGTTGCGGACCCGGTATGATGTCCACCGCCTGACACCCGGAATTACAGGATGGGCGCAAATCAATGGGCGTGACGACCTAAGCATCGCCGAGAAAGTGGTTTACGAGCGCGAGTATCTGGAGCGGCATACAATGGCGTTCGACCTGAAGATTTTATGGCTCACGTTTCGCAGCGTGTTGACAAGAAGTGGTGTCCACCATTGATCCACCAAAATCCCGCAATTTCGCGGACTACGCTCGCTGAATTGCCGCCGACGATGACGAAGAGCACTGTTTCTTCGTATGTGATCGCGTTGCCGCGAAACGCGAAGCGCGCTGCGGCGCTATGCTTCGATACTGTGCTCATCATCACGGCGACATGGTGCGCCTTTTTCCTCCGCATCGGTGAGATCCCGCGCGACGGCTATGAGCTTCTGATCCCGACCCTGACGGCGATCGTTTTTGCCCTGCCGATTTTCGTTCGCTGCGGATTGTATCGGGCTATCTTCCGCTACACTGGATGGCCTGCGATCGTGACGATCGCACGGGCTGTGGCGATCTATGGGGCGTGTTATTGCTGCGTCTTCACCTTCTATGGTATCGCGCAGGTGCCGCGGACGATCGGGATCATCCAGCCGCTACTTCTGCTTCTGATGGTGGCATCCTCGCGTATCCTTGTACAGCATTGGCTGACCGGATCGCCGCAGTGGCTCAATGGGAGCGCCTCAAAGCCGGGTACGCTAATCTATGGGGCCGGATCGGCGGGACGACAGCTTGCCTCGGCCATCGCCGATTCGCGCGGAATGCATCTGATAGGGTTCGTTGACGATGATCGGAATCTCGTCGGTGGAACCGTTATGGGCCTCCCGGTCTATGCCGGAGATGAGATCAATCGGATTACCGAACGTTTCAGCGTCTCCGATATTCTGCTCGCAATGCCTTCGTGTTCGAGAGCGCGGCGCGCGGAAATCGTCTCGGGACTTAAGACTCTTGGCCTCCGCGTCCAGACGCTACCCGCTGTTCTCGATATCGCGCGCGGCAAAGTGTCGACGAGCGAATTGCATGAAGTGGACATCGACGACCTTCTGGGGCGAACCCCAATCGCGCCCGATGAAGCGTTGATGCGCAAGAATATCGACGGGAAGGTCGTTCTCGTAACCGGCGCGGGCGGATCGATCGGGCAGGAAATCTGCCGGCAGATCTTACCTTATGATCCTGCGGTACTGTTGCTCCTCGATGTCAGCGAATTCGCGTTATATGCCGTTCATCAAGATCTTGAGCGGCGTTGCTCCGCGGAGAAGACCGAATTGGTACCGATCATCGCGTCGGTCCGGGATCGCGATCGTGTTGATGCAGTTCTTGAAAAATGGCGCCCTTCAACGATCTTCCATGCGGCCGCGTACAAGCACGTTCCTTTGGTTGAGGCCAATATCACCGAAGGCATTCTCAACAATACCTTTGGTACGATGAACGTTGCCGAGGCGGCGCTTCGACATGGCGTGGCGAGTTTCGTGTTGATCAGCACCGACAAGGCCGTGCGCCCGACGAATGTCATGGGGGCGACCAAGCGTGCGGCTGAGAATATTTTGCAGGCGCTTGCCCAGGATCACACCAAAACATGTTTCTCCATGGTGCGGTTCGGAAACGTGCTGGGCTCCAGCGGATCGGTCGTTCCATTGTTCCGTTCGCAGATTCTGGCGGGGGGGCCTGTCACGCTCACCCATGCTGAGATGACTCGCTACTTCATGACGATTCCGGAGGCGGCGCAGCTCGTCATTCAGGCCGGAGCTATGGCGACGGGTGGTGATCTCTTCGTGCTCGATATGGGGGAGCCTGTTCGCATCATCGATCTTGCCCGTAACATGATCAGTCTATCAGGGCTGACCCTGAAAGACGACACTCATCCGGACGGCGACATCGAAATCAGGATCGTGGGGTTGCGTCCGGGCGAGAAACTTTATGAGGAGCTGCTGATCGGTGACAATCCGCAGCCGTCGCCGCATCCGCGGATCATGCGTGCCCGAGAAGATTTCATCGAGCAGAGCAAGCTGCGAGGTATGCTGGAGGCGATGTACAGCTATGCCCTTGCGGGCGATGCGGTCGGCGCCCGGTCTGTCCTGGCGGCGATCGTCCCGGAGTATCAGCCCAATAGCTAGATAACCCCCTAACGGCGCTTCCCCCTGGTCACCACGTCATCTGCGGTGACAGCATGACTTTCCATCATTCTGGATGTATTAGATAGATGCCCAATTATAATCGTAGCCGGCGAGTTGCTGTTGCTGGTGGTGCCGGTTTCCTTGGATCCCATCTCATCGATCGATTGATTGATCGCGGCGACGAAGTCGTCTGTATCGACAATCTGTTTACCGGAGATAAGGCGAACATCGCGCATCTGCGAAACCATCCCCGTTTCGAATTCATTCGGCACGATGTTTGCTTTCCGTTGTACATCGAAGCCGATGAGATATACAATCTCGCATGCCCCGCCTCGCCGATTCATTATCAGCATGATCCAGTGCAAACGACGAAGGTAAGTGTTCTCGGGGCCATAAATCTTCTGGGGTTGGCGAAGCGGTTGCGGTGCAAGATCTTTCAAGCATCGACGAGCGAAGTCTATGGTGATCCCGTCCTCCATCCACAAACCGAGGAATATTGGGGGAACGTTAATCCGATTGGCATTCGGTCATGCTACGACGAAGGAAAGCGTTGTGCGGAGACGCTCTTTTTTGACTATCGGCGGCAGCATCATCTTTCGATCAAGGTCGCTAGGATTTTCAATACCTATGGACCTCGCATGCACCCCGGCGACGGTAGAGTAGTTTCCAATTTTATTATCCAGGCGTTGAGAGGCGAGCCGATCACGCTCTACGGCGACGGCTCGCAAACCCGCTCGTTCTGTTACTACGAGGATTTGATTGAGGGATTCCTTCGTCTGATGGACACGGCGGATGACATCGTCGGGCCCATCAACCTCGGAAATCCGGTCGAATTCACGATCAGGGAACTGGCAGAGCAGGTGATAGAGCTGACAGGCTCTGCCTCGCGCATTGTGGCGCATCCCCGTCCGCAAGATGACCCTATGCAGCGAAAACCGGATATTGGAAAGGCGCAGCGAACGCTGGATTGGGAGCCGAAGGTGCCGTTGCGTGACGGCCTGATCAAGACAATCGCCTATTTCGATGCCCTTCTTAGCAGCGGGTAGGGGGGGCATGATGTCTAGACGTCGATCGCTCGCTTCGATGAGGTCCGGCGTTCACCCAGCAGCTGGTCGCGGCGCAATGCGCCCTCTCTGACGTTGACGGCATTGGCGATGCTACCGCCGGAACTGCCGATCGAGCGTATCGCCGCGCCGCGCGGGCGTTTGCGTCCGCAACCAAATGTCACAAAGCCGTCGGACGTCAGCAAAGCAGGCGGCTTAGGAACTGGACGATTGGCCTTTAGGAGAGATCGTCGCCATGGCTTCCCTTGCCTCTGGAGCGGACGACATCCGTCCCGTCCCGCCACGCCCCGGTGTGTCAAAACCGGAAGTCCGCCTGCTCGGGCGTGACCTCACCGCTTCGATCGTCGTCTTCCTGGTGGCGATGCCCCTGTGCATGGGGATCGCGATCGCCTCGGGCGTGCCGGCGGAAAAGGGGCTGATCACCGGGATCATCGGCGGCATCATCGTCGGTGCGCTGGCGGGTTCGCCGTTGCAGGTCAGCGGCCCCGCCGCCGGTCTGGCGGTGATCGTGTACGAGCTGGTCCGCGATCAGGGATTGAGCGCGCTCGGCCCGATCCTCGTCGTCGCCGGCGCGGTGCAGGTCGCGGCCGGGGTGTTCCGGCTGGGCGGCTGGTTCAAGGCGATCTCCCCGGCGGTGGTGCACGGCATGCTCGCCGGGATCGGCGTGCTGATCGTCGTTGGCCAGTTCCACGTGTTGTTCGATCATCGCCCCTTGCCCAGCGGCCTGCAGAATCTGGCGGCGGCGCCAGGGCGCATGTTCGGGCTGTCGGCCACGAACTGGCAGGCGGCGGAATTCGCCTTCGCGATCGCGCTGGCGACGATCGCGGCGATGCTGGCGTGGGAGAAATGGCGCCCGGCGTCGATGAGGCTGTTGCCCGGCGCGCTGGTCGGTGTCGTCGTCGGCACCGCGCTGGCGGTGCTGATCGGGGCCGATGTGGCGCGGGTGCAGGTGCCCGATTCGATCGTCGCGGCGATCGCGCCGCCGACCGGCAATGCCTTCATGCGGCTGCTCGATCCGTCTGTGGTGGCGGCCGCAGTGGCGATCGCCTTCATCGCCTCGGCGGAGACGCTGCTGTCGGCGGCGGCGGTCGACAAGATGCACGACGGCGTGCGCACCGATTACAACAAGGAGTTGCGCGCGCAGGGCATCGGCAACCTGTTGTGCGGTTTCGCCGGCGCGCTGCCGATGACCGGGGTGATCGTGCGCAGCTCGGCCAACGTCCAGGCGGGCGCTGCGACGCGGCTGTCGGCGATATTGCACGGCGTGTGGATCCTCGGCTTCGTCGCGGCGCTGCCGTTCGTGCTGACGATGATTCCGATGGCGGCGCTGGGCGCGATCCTGGTGGTGACCGGCTGGCGGCTGGTCAGCCTGAAACACGCCCGCCACCTGTTCCGCGACTATGGCATGCTGCCGGTGGTGATCTGGGCGGCGACGCTGATCATGGTGGTGGCGACCGATCTTCTGACCGGCGTGCTGGTCGGCATCGGGCTGACGATGCTGGAGCTGGTGCCGCATCTGCGCCGGTTGCGGCTCAAGGTGCTGGAAACGAGCGAAGGCGGCGCGCATGCCATCACGCTGGATGGCACCGCCACCTTCGTGACCTTGCCGCGCCTCAGCGAGACGCTCGATCGCGTGCCGGCGGGCACCCCGGTACGGATTGACGCCTCGCGGCTCGACGCGGTCGACCACACCAGCGCCGAAATGCTGCGTGACTGGTTCCAACGCCGTCGCGCCAGCGGGACGCGTATCGAGATCACCGGCGCGCGTGGCCGGATCGCCACACTGGCGCAGGCAAACCACTAAGACACATTTCGACACATTATAGAAATATTTCTGAAAAGCGCGTTGCATACGCAGGGGGGGTGGCCGAGCGGCTGCCCTCCCTTTTTCGTGTGGGGAGAGAGCGGGCGCGGATCACATAGCAGGAGGAGCCTCTGCACCACAGGAGGTTCCATGAAGTACGTTTTCTGTCTCCCCGCCGTGATGCTGGCCGTCGCGGCTGTTCCCGCGGCAGCGCAGGACACCGACCCCCCCAAGCCGATCACCGTGACGGGTAGCGTCGGGCTGACCACCGACTATCGTCTGCGTGGCGTTTCGCAGACCGACAAGGAAGGCGCGATCCAGGGCGGCTTCACGATCGCGCACAAAAGCGGCGTGTATGTCGGCGCCTGGGGATCGAACCTGTCCGGCTGGGGCACGTTCGGCGGCTCGAACATGGAGCTTGATCTGATCGGCGGGTACAAGATGCCGATCGGGGCGGGTGGCGCCCTGGACGTCGGGTTGACCTGGTACATGTATCCGGGTGGCGCGTCGAAAACCGATTTCGCCGAACCGTTCGTGAAACTGTCGGGCACCGCCGGGCCGGTCAGCCTGCTGGCGGGCGTCGCCTATGCACCGAAGCAGCAGGCGCTGGGGCAATGGTACAATGACGCCGCCTCCTATGCCGCCGGGACGCCGCAGAATCCGGGCAAGGGGAATGACAATCTGTACGTCTGGGGCGACGGGTCGACCGCGCTGCCGGGAACCCCGCTGACGCTGAAGGCGCATATCGGCCATTCGAACGGCAATCGTGGACTGGGGCCCAACGGCACCAGCGCTGCACCGACCGGGGCCTATTGGGACTGGTTGCTCGGTGCGGATCTGGCGATCAAGGGCACCCCGCTGACGCTGAGCGCTGCCTATGTCGACACTGACATCAGCAACGCCGAATCGGCCTATATCTTCCCCAACTTCGCCTCGACGAAGGACGGCAGCTCGATCGCGGGGTCGACCGCGGTGTTCACGATCACCGCCGCCTTCTGATGCACGGGTGATCCGGTGGGGCGGCGGGGGGTTTGTATCCCCCGCCGCCTTCCCACATAAGGGCGCGACACTTGGAACAGGAGCGCCCGCTTGGCCACGCTAGGAATGTCACCGGCAGAGAAGGAAGCGATCCAGCGCTTCCGTGCCGACGTCGTCGAGCCGTCGATGACGCAGCTCGTCATCATCGATTTCTGGGCCGAATGGTGCGGGCCGTGCAAGGCGCTCGCCCCGGTGCTCGAAAAGGTCGCGGCGGAATATGCTGACAAGGGCGTGGTGCTGGCGAAGGTCGATACCGACAAGGACCAGTTCATCGCCGCGCAATTCCAGATCCGCTCGATCCCAACGGTCTATGCGATGTTCCAGGGGCAATTGGTCGCCGACCTGACCAGCGCCCGTACCGAGTCGCAATTGCGCACCACGCTGGACCAGTTGTTGCGGCAATTGCCGATCCAGGGTGAGGCCCAGTCGCAGGAAGCGGAGCTGGAGCCGCTGATCGCGATGGCCGAGGACGTGCTGGCACAGGGCGATGCCGAGCGCGCACTGTCGATCTTCGATCAACTGGCGGACATGGCGCCCGAGCATCATGCCGTGCTGTCGGGCCGGATCCGCGCGCTGGTCGCGGCGGGGCGTACCGACGAGGCGGCGGCGGCGATCGACGCTTTGCCGGCGGACGTCGCGACCTTGCCGGATATCGCGCGCGCCAAATCGGCGCTCGCGCTGGCGCAGTCGGCGCCCGCCGTCGACGATCTTGCCCCGCTGGAGGCGGCGGTCGCGCGCGATCCCGAGGATCTGCAGGCGCGCTACGATCTGGCCAATGCGCGGATGGCGGCGGGCGATCGCGACGCAGCGGCGGACGGTTTTCTCGACATCGTCAAGCGCGAGCGGGACTGGAACGACGGCGCGGCACGGCAGCAGTTGCTGAAGCTGTTCGAGGTGGTCGGGCTGGAAGATCCCTGGGTCTCGGCGCAGCGCCGGCGATTGTCGGCGGTGCTGTTCGGCTGATGCCAGGCGACACGACCCGGCTGTCGATCTTTCCGTTGCCCGGGGCATTGCTGTTCCCCGGGCTGCATCTGCCGCTCCACATCTTCGAGCCGCGCTATCGCGCGATGGTGTCCGACGCGATCGCCCGCGATCGTCGTATCGCGATGATCCAGCCGCGCACCGACAGCCCCGATCGCGATCGCCCCGCGTTATTCGATGTCGGTTGCGTCGGGCGGATCGCGGAGGTGGAGGCGCTGGACGACGGACGCTACAATCTGATCCTCGAGGGCCTGTCGCTGTTTCGGGTGATCGAGGAACTGGATGTGACGACGCCGTTCCGACAGGTCGAGGCGATGTTGATGCCGTCGCCGCGCGACGAGGTGCTCGCGCTGGCGGCGCGGTCGTCACTCGAACTCGAATCGCGCCGTTTTGCCGAGGCGCAAGGCTATGCCGTCGATTGGGAGGCGGTCGGCCGGCTTGACGACAGCAGCCTGGTCAATGGCATCGCGCAGATCGCGCCGTTCGATGTTGCCGCGAAGCAGGCGCTGCTGGAGGCGCCGGGCATCGCCGAACGCGCCGAGCTGCTGGTGCAGTTGATGCAGTTTTTCGGTCGCCACGACGGCGAGGATCGGGTGACGCTGCAATGAGCGGCGCGGCGCCGGCGATCGACTCCTGGATGCTGGAGCGGCTGGTCTGCCCGATCACGCGCACTCCGCTGCGCCACGACGTGGCGGCGGGGGAGCTGGTGTCGGACGCGGCTGGGCTGGCCTATCCCGTCCGGGCGGGCGTGCCGGTGTTGCTGGCGGATGCGGCGCGACGGATTGGCGACACGGCGGGCCCGGTCGGCGACTGACGCCGGAGGCCCGATGGGTCCGGGAACATGCCGGTAACGGGCGGCGGGCAGACCGCCCTCACCGGATAGCGAGATGCCGCCGCTCGCTTACACCGCCAGCTTGGGAAAGCCAGCGCGGAACGCCGCGACCTTCGGCTTGTCCCAGCGGACGATATAGGGATGGGTCGGATGGCGGCGGAAGAAGTCCTGATGATAGGCTTCCGCCGGATAGAAGGCACCCTGTTCCAGCGTCGTCACGATCGCGCCCGGAAAGGCATGGGCCTTCGTCAGCTGAGCGATATAGGCGGCCGCCACCGCACGCTGCTGCGCGGATTGCGGGAAGATCGCCGAGCGATAGCTGCTGCCGCTATCCGGTCCCTGTCGGTTCAGCTGGGTGGGATCGTGCGCGATCGAGAAATAGACCCGCAACAGCGTGGCATAGCTGACGACGCGCGGATCGTAGCTGATCCGGATCGCCTCCGCGTGGCGGGTCGTTTCGCTGCTGACCGCATCATAGCGCGCGGTCGCCTTGGTGCCGCCGGCATAACCGGCGGTGACGTCGCGCACGCCCTTCACCTGCTGGAACACCGCTTCCATGCCCCAGAAGCAGCCCCCGGCCAGCACCGCGACCTGGGGCGCACCGGCGGCGGGCACGTCCTGCGCCGCGGCGGGGATGGGAACGGCACGCTCGGCCGCGGCGGGGCCGCAGGCGGCGAGGAACAGCGGTGTCAGCGCGAGCGGGTAGCGAAGCGTCATGAAGCCAAGATAGGGGGTGCGACCGCCGCGTGCCAGAGGGCGTGCCGGGGTGTGGCGCGCCGGCATTCTGGCGATGCGTCAGTGGATCAGCGCACCACCTGCGTCGACGCGGCATAGGGCGTCGTGGGCATTTGCGGCTGGGTGATGTGCAGACCCATCATCCCGATCGCACCGAGCACGAAGCCACCGGCGAACTGGCGAATGAAGCTGCTTTTGAACAATCGGGTCATGGGTCGTCTCTCGTCTATGCGGCCGTCTGTGCGGCGTGATCGAACGCAACGGAGGCCACCGTCAGGCGGCCATCCGATGGATCGTCTCTAATCCTGTCAGGATGAACCGGCGCTTGGGTCGCCGTTCATCCGGCGTCGATATAGGCCCGGCGGCGTTGCCGGCATATATCAACGATGGAAAGCGATTGTTTCCGCCCTGAAAACTATCGCAGCGCCGCGCAAGCCGTCTGGATTCGTTGGCATGCCTCGGTCAGCAACGCTTCCGATGTGGCATAGCTGATCCGCATCGCGGGCGACACGCCAAAGGCGATGCCCTGCACCGCGGCCACCTTCGCGTCGTCGAGCAGATAGGTGACGAAATCGCTGTCGTCATCGATCCGCTTGCCTGCCGGGGTCGACTTGCCGATCACGCCCGACACGTCGGGATAGACGTAAAAGGCGCCTTCGGGGCGCGGGCAGTGGATGCCATCCGCCTGGTTCAGCATCGAGACGACCAGATCGCGCCGTTGCTGGAATGCGGCGGCGCGGTCCTTCAGGAACGACTGGTCGCCGGTCAGCGCCGCCACCGCCGCCGCCTGCGCGATCGAACAGGGATTGCTGGTCGATTGCGATTGCAACTTCGCCATCGCCTTGATCAGCCACCCCGCGCCGGCGGCGAAGCCGATCCGCCAGCCGGTCATCGCATAGGCCTTGGAACAACCATTCACGGTCAGCGTGCGGTCGTACAGCGACGGGCACACCTCCGCGATCGTCGCGAAGCGGAAGTCGTCATAGACGATATGTTCGTACATATCGTCGGCGAAGATCCACACGTGCGGATGTCGCTCCAGCACCTCGCCCAGCGCCTTGAGTTCCGCGACCGAATAGGCGGCGCCGGTTGGATTCGAGGGCGAATTGAGGATCACCCATTTGGTGCGCGGGGTGATCGCCGCCTCCAGCATCGCCGGCGTCAGCTTGTACCCGAATTCGGCACCCGCAGGCACGATCACCGGGGTTGCGCCCGCGAATTGCACCACGTCGGGATAGCTGACCCAATAAGGGGCCGGCACGATCACCTCGTCGCCCGCGTCCAGCGTCGCGACCAAGGCGTTGAACAACGTGTGCTTGCCGCCGACGTTCACGGTCACTTGCGCCGGCGTATAATCCAGCGCGTTGTCGCGCTTGAACTTGGCGACGATCGCCTCCTTCAGCTCGGGGGTGCCGTCGACGTTGGTATATTTGGTCTTTCCGTCGCGGATCGCCTGAATCGCGGCTTCCTTGACGAAGTCCGGGGTGTCGAAATCGGGCTCGCCCGCGCCCAGGCCGATCACGTCCACACCCGCCCGCTTCAGTTCCAGCACGCGGCTGGTGATCGCCAGCGTCGGCGACGGGTTGATGCGATCGAGCGCGGCGGAAGTCTGCATGGATCGGCGCCTTCGGTAGAAAATTGCGTGCGCGCCTATGCGACCTTGCGCTTCATTGTGCAACCGTCAGCACCGCCGGCATCAGGCCGCGCAGCGCGTTGCCGAGCAGAAAACCATCGCGCAGATCGTCCACGGTCAGATCCGCCTCGATCGCCCGCCCGGTCGCCAGCAGTTCGGCGCGCAGCACGCCCGGCAGCAGCGGGCCGGCCCGCGGTGTCAGCAGGTAGTCGCCCCGGGCGACGAAGATATTCGTGAAACTGCCCTCGGTCAGCGTCCCCGCCGGATCGACGAACACGACTTCGTCCGCGCCCGTCGCCCGTCGCGCGCGATCCCAGAAGCCGCGATCGGTGGTCTTGTGCTGCAGGCGCCAGTCGTCGCGCGCCACCGGCAGCCGCGCGGCGACCGCGCGCAACGGCCGCGTCAGCACCGGCGGCAGCGGCGCGACCTCGATCGCGATCGCGCCCGATCGCGCCAGCAACAGCCGTATCCGGGCCGGTTCGCGCAGGCGAAAGGTGGCCGCCTGCAATTCGTTTCGGGTCGCGTGTCGATCGAAGGCAAAGCCCAGCAGCAGCGCGCTGCCCTTCATCCGCTCCAGATGGCGCTCGACCAAAGGTATGCCTTCGATCGGATCGAAGGCCATCGTCTCGATCAGGTCGCCTGACGCTCGCGCGGCATCGAGAAACGCCGCCTTCGCCATCGCCTCGTCCCATTCGTCGTCGACGCGCGAATCGGCGACGATCCCGCCACCGATGCCCAACGTCGCCTCGCGCGCGTCGCGATCGATCAGCAGGGTTCGGATCGCGACGTTGAACATCGCATCGCCGCTGCGATCGATCCGCCCGATCGCGCCCGTATAGGGCCCGCGCGCGGGGCCGCGCTCGATCGCGGCGATCGCCTGCATCGCACGCACCTTGGGCGCCCCGGTGACCGACCCGCAGGGGAATAGCGCGGCCAGCACATCGCGCACGTCGCGGCCCGGTGCCAGCGTCGCGGTGACGGTCGAGGTCATCTGATGCACGGTCGGATAGCGTTCGATCGCGAACAGGGCGGGTACGTCCACGCTGCCCGCGACAGCGACGCGCGCCAGATCGTTACGCATCAGATCGACGATCATCAGATTTTCGGCACGCTGCTTCGTATCGGCCGCCAGCGTGTCCGCGGCAGCGGCATCGCGCGCGGCATCGGGATCGCGGCGCGCGGTACCCTTCATCGGGCGGCAGGTCAGCCGGTCACCGTCGACCGCGACGAACAATTCGGGGGAGAACGACAGCAGCAGCTGATCGCCCGTGGCGACGATCGCCCCCCAGCCAGCCCCGGCCGCGCCGCGCAGGCGGGCATAAAGCGCCAGCGCATCGCCCAGCACCGGCACGGTGGCCCGAAACGTCAGGTTCAGCTGGTACAGGTCGCCCGCGGTGATCAGCGCCTGGGCCGCGTCGAACATCGCGGCGTAATCGTCATGGCTGACCGCCGGGGTGAGCGGCCCCAGCGCCGCCCCGGCGGCGTCGGGCAACCATGACGCGACATCGTCGATCGTCCGCCAGCCGTCGAACAGCCCGAACCAGGCGAGCGGGGTGGGGCAGGGGTGCGGGTCCGCCGCGCGCGGCTCGAATGCGCCCCCGGCGGCGTAGGACAGGAAGCCGGCGGCGTCCGCCGTATCGGTGCTGGCGGCGTCGATCACCGCGCGGACCTGCGATGCTTCGGTGGCGACCAGGATATGGCGCGGGCCGGTGTAGAGCCGCGCCGGGGCGCCCCCCGCCCGCGCATCGTCAAGCAGCACGAACGGCGTTCCGGCGGGCGGAACGGGGGGCTGGGGGGCAAGCGCGACCATCGTCGGTTCCTGATGCCCGCCCTTCCTCGCCGCGGCAAGCATCGCGCGACGGGGCGCACGCCGTTGCGTCGCCGTGATGCCCCGCCTAGATCTGGTCCCTGTGAGCTGGCCCCTGTGATCCGGATCCTGTCCGCCGTGACGCCCGCCTCGACCTATCCACGGAGAATGAACGAATGACACAGCCGCCGTTGCGCGCGACGATCATCCCGGTGACGCCGATCGAGCAGAATTGCACGCTGATCTGGTGCACCGCGACGATGAAGGCGGCGGTGATCGATCCGGGCGGGGACCTGCCGAAGATCGAAGCGGCGATCGCGCAACATGGCGTGACGGTCGAGAAGGTGCTGCTGACCCACGGCCATATCGACCATGCCGGCGAGGCGAAGCCGCTTGCCGAAACGCTGGGCGTGCCGATCGAAGGGCCCCACGAGGACGACCGCTTCTGGCTGGCGCGGCTGGCGGATGACGGGCGCAACTGGGGCATTCGCGGCGTGCCCTTCGAACCCGACCGCTGGCTCGACGATGGCGATACGGTGACGGTCGGCGCGCTGACGCTCGATGTCTACCATACCCCCGGGCACACCGCGGGCCATGTCATCTTCCATCACGCGCCGTCACGCTTCGCGCAGGTGGGGGACGTGCTGTTCCAGGGGTCGGTGGGACGGACGGACCTGCCGCAGGGCAACCACAAGCAATTGCTGGAAACGATCGTCAACAAGCTGTGGCCGCTCGGCGACGATACCGCCTTCATCCCCGGTCACGGCAAACCCAGTACCTTCGCGCATGAGCGGCAGTGGAACATGTTCGTCAGCGACTCGGCGATGTCCGCCTGACGGGGATGCGTGCTATCGCTGCGCCGCGCGCGCCGGCATGAGCTGGATCGTGTCGGTCGCGGGGTGCGCGGCGGCGCCATAAGCGATTGCCAGCGCCCACCCGGCCAGCAGCGCCAGGATCACCCAGGTCAGCATCGCGCCGCCCGCGCGGAGCGGATTGGGGGCGGGCCGGGTCATTCCCAGGCCGTGCGCCACGCGCGACAGCACGAACGTCGCCCCCGCGACCCACAGCCACGTCGGCGAACCGCCCGCCAGTTCGATCGCGCCGATCAGCAGCACCACGAATGGCGCATATTCGGTATAATTGGCATGCGCGCGCTGGCGCGCGAACATCGCCTGATCGCCGCCGTCACCCAGCATGATCTTGCCGCGCATCCGCCCGGGCACGATTCGCATCGCCAGCCACAGGTTCAGCACCGCGGCCGCGGCGGCCATCGTCAGCGTCACCGGCAGGATCATCTTTCCCCTCCCCCTCGCTTATATACCGGGCGATCGTTCCGGCGTCGCAACCGTGCCACCCCCGCGCGCCGCTTGCAACCAGAAGGAAAATCGCTATAGGCGCGGTTCTTCGCGATGCGTGCCGATGCCCGGCTGCCAGCCGCGGCCGGCGATTGTGTCGACCGCGCTGCTACCGTGCACCGGCCCGTCGTTGTTTTTGAACTATAGACAGATCAAGGTGCCGCGATGGCCGTCCCCAAGCGAAAGACTTCTCCCTCCCGCCGTGGCATGCGCCGCGCGCACGACGCTCTCTCGGTAGAGGCGTTCCAGGAATGCCCGAATTGTGGTGAGCTGAAGCGCCCCCACAATCTGTGCACCGCCTGTGGCCATTATAACGGCCGCGAGGTCGTTGCGGTCGAGGCCTGAACGGGAATCGACGCCGCCTACTTTGATCAGGAGCGATAGCCAGTGATGTCCGACAGGTCCCGGATCGCCATCGACGCGATGGGCGGTGACGAGGGGCTGGCGGTCATGCTGGCCGGCGTGGCGCGTGCCCGCCGCCGCTACGACGACATCAGCTTCCTGCTGGTGGGCGACGAGACCGCGATCAGGGCGGGGCTGGCGAATCACCCCAATCTGTCGCAGCACAGCGAGATCGTCCACGCACCCGACGTGATCGCGGGCGACGAGAAGCCGAGCCAGGCGTTGCGCCGGGCGCGGACGACGTCGATGGGCATCGCGATCGACTGCGTGAAGCAGGGCCGCGCCGGCGCCGCGGTGTCCGCCGGCAATACCGGCGCGCTGATGGCGATGGCGAAGCTGTCGTTGCGGACGATGCCCGGGATCGATCGACCCGCGCTGGCCGCGCTGCTGCCGACGCTGGGCGAGAATGACGTGGTGGTGCTCGATCTCGGCGCGAACACCGAGTGCGATGCCCGCAACCTTGTGCAGTTCGCGGTGATGGGGGCGGCCTATGCGCGCACCACCCTCGACCTCGCCTCGCCACGAGTCGCGCTGCTCAACATCGGCAGCGAGGATCAGAAGGGCACCGAGGCGATTCGAGACGCTGCGCAGATGCTGCGAAAGGGCCCGCATCTGCCGATGACCTTCGCCGGGTTCGTCGAGGGCGATCGGCTGTCGCGCGGCGAACATGACGTGATCGTCTGCGACGGTTTCTCGGGCAATATCGCGCTGAAGACCGCCGAGGGCACGGCGCGTTTCGTTGCCGACCTGCTCAAGCGCGCCTTTCGCAGCTCGGTACGCTCGAAGCTTGGCTTCCTGATCTCGCGCCCGGCGACGGAGCTGCTGCGCGATCACCTCGATCCGAACAATCACAATGGCGCTGTTTTCCTGGGGCTCAACGGGCTTGTCGTGAAAAGCCATGGCGGCGCGAACGAACGCGGCGTCGCCACCGCGATCGGCAATGCCGCGAAGATGGTGAAAGCCGATCTCGCCCGGCGGATCGCCGAGGATCTGGGCAATTTCGAATCGAAGGCGGCGGCATGATCCGTTCGGTCCTGACGGGTACCGGCTCCGCCCTGCCGGCGCGCCGTGTATCGAATGCCGAACTTGCGCAGCAGGTGGATACGACGGACGAGTGGATCGTCGAACGGACTGGCATCCGCTTTCGCCATATCGCCGGCCCCGATGAAACCACCGCGACGCTCGCGGCCGATGCGTGCAAGGCGGCTCTGGCCGCCGCCGGTCTCCGCGCGCAGGACATCGACCTGATCGTGCTCGCCACCGCCACGCCCGACCAGACCTTTCCCGCCACCGCGACCAAGGTGCAGGCGATGCTGGGCATCGACGACTGCGTCGCCTTCGACGTCGCTGCGGTCTGTTCGGGTTTCCTCTATGCGGTGCAGGTTGCGGACGCGATGCTGCGATCCGGCGTTCAGCGTCGCGCGCTGGTGATCGGCGCGGAAACGTTCAGCCGCATCCTCGACTGGCAGGATCGCACCACCTGCGTGTTGTTCGGCGACGGGGCCGGCGCGGTCGTGCTGGAAGCGCGCGATACCGCGGACGACGCCGGCGATCCGGCGGCGCAGGGCATCCTCGCCACCCGGCTGCACGCGGACGGGCGACATAACGAGCTGCTCTATGTCGATGGCGGTCCTTCGACCACCGGCACCGTCGGCAAGCTGCGGATGAAGGGGCGCGAGGTGTTCCGCCACGCCGTGGTGAACCTTGCCGCGGTGATGGAGGAGGCGTTGCGGGCCGCCGGCCTGTCGACCTCGGCGGTCGATTGGGTGGTGCCGCACCAGGCGAACGCCCGCATCCTGGACGCCACCGCGCGCAAGCTGTCGCTGCCGGCGGACAAGGTGGTGATGACGGTCGATCGGCATGCGAATACCTCCGCCGCATCGGTGCCGCTCGCGCTGGATACCGCGATGCGCGACGGTCGCATCCTTCCGGGACAGATTGTAGTGCTCGAGGCGATGGGTGGGGGGTTCACCTGGGGCGCCGCGGTGATTAGGGTTTAACCTCTATCAGGTTCGTTAAGCCGATCGACATGGTGGGAATGACGGACTAACATTCGACGTTGCCAACCTTTTTGGGGGAAGAGGACGGAAATGACGGAGGCAGGCACGCTCACGCGGGCAGATCTCGCGGAGTCGCTGCATCGGCAGGTCGGATTGTCGCGCGCGGACTCGGCACGACTGGTCGAACAGATTCTTGAAAAGATGTGCACGGCGCTGTCCAACGGCGAGAATGTGAAGATCTCGGGCTTCGGCACGTTCGTGCTGCGCGACAAGGGGGAGCGCATCGGACGCAACCCCAAGACCGGGATTGAAGTGCCGATCGCGCCGCGGCGCGTGCTGACCTTCCGTGCCAGCCAGATGATGCGCGACAAGATTATCGGCGGCGGCTGACGGGGGTGGCGTCGGAAACCAAGTCCGCCGCCGCATTCCGCACCATCGGCGAGGTCGTCCAGACGACCGGGATCGCCGCCCACGTGCTGCGCTATTGGGAAGCGCGTTTTCCGCAATTGCGGCCGGTCACGCGCGCGGGCAACCGCCGTTACTACCGACCCGAGGATATTGCGCTGGTCGAACGGATCGACCGGCTGCTGAATCACGAGGGTTATACGATTAAAGGGGTGCAGCAACTGCTGGCCACTGACCCGCGCGTGCCCGTGGCAACCGCGGACGACCCGCTGATGACGCTCCGCCATATCCGCGCGCTGCTCGCGCAGGCGCTTGAGGACGATGAGGGGGCGTCACTGACGACCCCTCCCATGGGCGCCTAGGCCGTCATCACGCGCTGCCCGCGCATCACCTCGGCGCTATGCCCCACCGTCGCGGTCGGGCGTCGATCGCGGATCGTATCGACGAACAGCCAGTCGTTGCGCACGCGCTCCGGGGTGATCGTCAGCGCCATATAGCCGCGCCGCGACGTGTCGCACCATTTCAGCTCCGGATTGGCCGCTACCATCGCACGCGCCACGTCGCGCGGATCCCGCTTGATCGCGCTTTCGTAGCCGGGCGAGGTCACCGCATGCCCGGCGAACTCGACCCCCGCCGGACCATCCTGCGCCAGGTCGAATGCCCAGGCGTTGTGGCTGTCGCCGCAGATCACGATCAGGTTCGCCTCCGCCGCCTGCGCGCTTTTCAGGAAGCGTGCGCGCGCCGAGGGATAGCCGCCCCACGAATCGAGATTGCCCGGCAATCCTGCCTGGGACGCGGCGATCGACGCCGTGACATAGCCCACCGCGCGCTTGTTGCCGGGATCGATCCAGCTTCCCGCCACTTCGGGCGTCCGCAAATTGCCGAGGATCGTGCCGAAGCCGACCACCTGCCATTTCTGCCCCTGCCGCACGGAGCGGGTCAAATCATGCGCCAGCCAGCTTTCCTGTTGCGATCCCAGCATCGTCACCGCCGGATCCGACCAGGCACCGTCGCGGAACGCCTTCAGCGCGGTCGCCGGATCGCCGCTGCCGATGATGTCGGCGATCTCGTTCTGACGGGAGCGCGCGAACAGCCGCGTCTCGGTGCGCCACAGCGTCGCGAGCGTGCCGATGTCATAGGCTTTCCACGGTTCGTCCGAGACCGGCATCCACTCGCGATAGGCCTGCACCGCGGCGGCGCGGCGCGTGTTCCAGTCGCCTTCGGTCGCGGGATCGTGGTTCTGGGCGCCGCCCTCCCACGAATCGTTCGCGCTTTCGTGATCGTCCCATTGCACGATCCACGGCACGCGAGCGTGCAATGCCTGCAGATCCGGGTCGGCGCGATAGCTGGCATAGCGCAGGCGATAGTCCGCAAGATGGATCGTTTCCGCCAGCGGTTGCGGCACGCGTCCGGCCACCTGCGCCGCGGCCGGCGGGTAATTGCCGGGTGAATATTCGTAGAAATAGTCGCCGAGGTGGATCGCGCAATCGATATCGTCGCGCGCGGCGGCATGGCCATAGGCGTTGAACCAGCCGAACCCGAAATTCGAGCAGGAGAAGACCGCCGCGCGCCACATCGGCGCCGCGCTATCGGGCAGGGTCTTCGTCTCGCCCACCGGCGAGCGCGTGCCGTCCGCCGCGATGAAGCGATAATGATAGCGCTGCCCGGCGCGCAGGCCATCGACCGTGATCTTCACCGTCCAGTCGCGCCAGGCGCCGGTGATCGCCGCGCCGGTGGCGACGATGCGCGCGAAATCGGGGGTCTCGCTCACTTCCGCGACGAGTCGCGCCGAATCCCCGGCGGCGGGAACGAAGCGCGTCCACAACAGCATCGAATCCGCGCCGGGCTCGCCGCTGGCGACCGAATGCGTGAAGCCTCGCGCCGCCAGCACGGTCTGGGCGACACCAAGGCCGGGCACGGCGAAGGCGCCAAGCCCCAAGGTTCCGGTGACAAGCAGGCTACGGCGGGAAAGCGTCAGCGGCATCCGGAGCATCCTTTGGTGAAGGCAGTACGATCGACCCGATGGCGATGCGCCGCAATCGGTGACGCTATGATGACAGCCGCGCCGCCGAGGGTAGATGAATGGTTGAATTGCTGTCTCGCGCATGCTTGGAACCGGGCCCATGAAGCGCCTTCTCGCCTCGATCCACGATGTCTCGCCCCGCTTCGAAAGCGCGGTCGATCAGTTGCTTGATCGTCTTGCGCCGCATGTCGGCACACGGCTCGCGATGCTGGTGGTGCCCGATCACTGGAACCAGGCGCCGATCACCGCTGCGTTCGGCGCGCGCCTGCGCGCCTGGGCCGACGCGGGAATCGAGATGTTCGTCCACGGCTGGTCGCATCTCGACGACTCGGCGCACCGCGGGGCGGCGGCGCTGAAAGCGAAGCATATGACCGCGGGCGAGGGTGAGTTTCTGGGCCTCGACCATGCCGAGGCGCTGGCGCGGATGCGGCGCGGCAAGGCGCTGGTCGAGGATCTGACCGGGCGCGCCGCGACCGGCTTCATCGCGCCGGCGTGGCTCTATTCGGATGATGCCCGCATCGCGCTCGGCGATGCCGGTTTCGCGTTGGCGGAGGACCATGCCCGCGTCTGGCGGCCGGGCGTCGAGGGCCGCGCCGCGATCGTCGCGCGTGGCCCGGTGATCACCTGGGCGAGCCGTTCACGGCCGCGTCAGCTCAGCTCGCTGGCGGCCGCCGCGATCCTGCGCCATGTGTTGCAGCCAAGCGAGACGGTGCGGATCGCGGTGCACCCCGGCGACGTGACGGTGCCGCAATTGCTCGACAGCATCGACTGGACCTTCGCCGCCTTCCCGAGGCATCGCGCGTCCGCCTATGCGGACCTTCTGCCCGCGACCGCGCCGGGATCGGCGGCGCGCGCGTCGATCATCGCCTGATAATGCGCCACGAGCGCGGCGGCATGGTCGCGGTCGCTTAGCACCGTTTCCGACGCGACCAGCGCGGCGCGGCGCACCAGCGGCCGATCGCGCAACAACAGCCGCACGATCGCGGCGGCGCATTCATAGGCGTTGCCGCCACGATAGGTTTCGGCATAGGCGGGCTTCGCCACCGCCGCCGCGCCGCCCTTGTCGGGAACGATCAGCGGCAGACCGGAGGCAAGCGCTTCCGACGCGACCATGCCGAACGTCTCGCTGGTGCAGCCGTGGATGAAGGCGTCGGCGCTCGCCATCAATGACGCCAGCTGAACGCGATCATAGACCGGCTGGAACAGCCGGACGTGCGGACTATCGGCGATATGGCGTTCCAGCGTGCGGGTGTCGGGGCCAAGCCCCAACAGCACCAGCCCGACCGGCAGGCGGGTGCCCGCGCGCCGCACCGCGTCGATCACCATCGGCCATTGCTTTTCAGGATGGTGCCGCCCGACGCCGATCAGCAGATGTGCATCCTCCGGCAGCCCGCATTGCGCCAGCATCGCCGCGCGCAACGCCGGACTGCGCAGCGCGGGCGAGAAATGCTGCCGCTCGATCCCCAGCGTCATCGTCGCGTCGATCCGCAGCCCGCGCGCGGTAAGGCGGTCGGTTAGCGTCGGCCCGTTGGTGACGATCGTGTTGAACGGCGCCATCATCCGCGTCATATACCGGTCGTACCAGCCGAACGCGCGCTCGATCGTCGCTTCCGACGCGACCCGGGCGAACCATCGCTTGGGATAGGCTTCCTTGTTGTCGTTGTGCAGGAACCACGATTTGATCGCGGGGCCCTGCCAGCCGGCGACGATCCGCGCGGAACGCCACGGCGAGCAATTCTCGACCACGTCGGGCTTGAGTTCGTCGAGCAGGCGGTGGACCGGCGCGGCCTCCCAGAACAGGCCGTAGTTCGAGTCGAACGGCAATCCCGGCGCCTTGACGAAGATGATCTTCGATCCGCCGGGCCGTTCCTCGATCCGGTCCTCGCGCCCCGGCGCGATCACGATCTGCTCATGCCCCAGTTCCGGCAGGATCGCGAGCTTGCGATCGATATACGAGCGCACGCCGCCCCCGGTGGGCGAATAGAGTTCGTTGACGTCGACGATCCGCATCGGCCTCGTCTCCTTCTTATCCGATGGGCCCGAAGCCGCCCAACCCGCGCAGATATTGCATGCGCACGCTGGTGGTGGTGATTCCCGGCCCCACGTCGATCAGCGCATCGGCCAGCTTCGGTTTGGCCCGGCCGATGCGGCGGTTCGACGGAAAGCCCGCGCCGTCGCTCCAGAAGTTGAATTTGCGCTTGCCGTCGCGATCATGGCCGACGAACAGCGCCCAGCGACCCGGACGCGGCACCCGGATGCACATCGTCGCGCCGCCGCCAGCCGGCACCGGCACGGTGACGCGGCGGAACGGCTTGCCCTGCGCGGTCAGCTCGTCTTCCCCGGCGAGGAAATCGTCCTCATTGGCCGGATACAGTTCCAGCTTCAGTTCGCCCCGCATATCCTTCAGCCCGGTGATCGCGACCCGTACGGCCGGACCTTGCCCGGTGTTGCAGGCCGCGGCGTCACTGCCCAGTACCTGTGCCCGCGCGGCAGGCGCGCCAGCCGTGGCGACGATCGCCGCCGCGAGCGCGAGGCTCAGCCCGTTGCGTCCCAATCCCGCTTCCTTTCCCACAGATACTCCACGCCGAACGATGCGGTCAGCAACAGATGCATCGCCAATGTCGAAGCGCCGGTGAAGGCCATCAAGTCCGACAAGGCTTTATCATGCCCGATGATCAGGATCGCGAAGGTGGCGAAAAGCAGGTCTTTGTTGGGCACCAGCGGCAGGCGCGACACCAGCTGGCGCCCGGCGACGAGGAACATCCAGATGCCGAGCGGCACCGCGGGGATGACGAATCCCCAGGCCAGCGCGATCGCAACGTTCGCGAATGCGATCCGCGCCAGCTCCATCCAGAAGATGAACCACAACTCTCGGCGGGTCAGCGAAAACACCCGCGACGAGAAGAACAGGAACAGCGCCGGCAGCACCATCGCGAGCCCGAGCGACCACAGGATCATGCGCAGGATGTGCGGCTCGATCAGTTCATAGCCGAGCGGCAGCGCGACCGCGCCGAGCACCAGCGCCGACAGATTGCCGGCGATCGCGGACAGGATGCTGACGTCCTTCACCGCGCCAAACGGCGCCGCGACCATCTTCAGCCGGGCGCTGGCCCAGGCGTAGAAATAGGCGTCGCCCGAATAGCCGATCAGCACGTCATTGGCGACCCGCTTGCGGTTCAGCGCCATGAAGGCCGAGGGCGGCACCGCCCACAATCGCCGGAAGATCAGAAATTCGAACGCCGGCACCGCGAAATATGACAGCAGGAAGAAGAGGTAGAATCCGGGCGACGCGGGCACCGCCCGCCGCAGCCCGGCAAGGCCCTGGCCGAACAGTTCCTCGAGCAACCCGATCAGCATCGCGATCGTCACCGCCGCGCCCAGGATCTTCGGCCAGCGACGCTTCAGGGTCTCGACCGGCTGCAACGCCGCGAGAGAGGCGGAAACGTGTTCGGCGGAAGACGGGTTGGGTGTCGGGTCGTCGGCGCGCAATCGGTTCATCCTGCATCCCGTGCGCAGGGCGCGGAACGGTCCTGCCTGTAGAGCCTTGCGCCCGTCCTGCCAATGGCGCGCCGATCGCCACCTCCCGGCGCGCTCGCGCGGTCAGTCCTCGGAAGGCGTGGCGCCGTCTTCCTCCAGCCGCTCGGCGCGACGCTCCATCGCGGCCTTCACCATCGCGGTCATCGGGTCGGCCAGGGCGAGACCGAGGATGCCGAACAGCGCGCTGGCCATGATCTGCGCGCCCAGCGTCAGCGCAGGGGGCAGATCGACCGTGCGCTTCGCCACCATGGGAATGACCACATAGCCGTCGAAGGTCTGCACCACGATATAGACGACGATCGCGACCACCCCGGTATGCACCCCGGCGGAAAAGCCCACCGCGACCATCAACGCGCCCGAGATGAAGGCACCCACGTTGGGGATGAACGCCAGCAGCCCGGTCATGATGCCGAGGATCAGCGCCATCGGCACCCCGGCGATCCACAGCGCGACCGCGGTCAGGACCCCTTCGAACGCCATGCCCAGCAGGCGCCCCGCCAGCAAGCGGCGCAGCGTCTCTCCCATCCGGCGCAGCGTCAGCGCGAATTCGGTGCGCTGCGCCGCCGGGATCATCCATTGCAGCCCGCGCTCATAGATGTGCGGATCCATCGCGACGAACAGGCCGATGACCATGATCATGAACAGACTGGTGATCGCGCCCGCCGCGGTGCCGAGCCACGACGTGACCCGCCCTACCGAGGACAATGCCTGCCGCGCCATGCCGCTCAGGTCGGAGACGCCGGGCATCAGTCCGTGCGATGACAACCATGACGCCGCGCGACCGATCTGCGCCTCGATCGTCGAGCGCAACTGCATCACCTGATCGGTGATCTGCACGCCGGCGAGGTAGAAGGTGCCGAACAGGAAGGCGATCGTCAGCAGGCAGACGATCAGCAGCCGCCATCCGCGCCCGATCGGCAACACCCGGCCCAGCAATCGCACGCCGCCATCCAGCAGCGCGGCGAAGACCAGCCCGGCGAAGATGATCAGCAGCGGCTGGATCAGCAGGACGATCAACGCGATCGCACTCGCCATGCCGAGCCACACCGCCGCCTTGCGCAATTCGTTGCGGGTGGCCTCGTCGCGCACCTCGTGCGGGCTCGGGCCGGGGGTGACGGACACCTGTTCGCGGGCGGTGGCGGGATCGCTCATCGCACACGCTCGGCATGGAGCGACGTGCCGGTGCGCCCGGCGCGGAACGCCCCCGGCCAGGTCAGCGGGTTGAGCGTCGCCTCCCCGTCGAGCGAGAAGGTGATGAATTCAGCACGCCCGCCCAGATTCTCATAGGGCACCGGGCCGCCCAGGCCGCGCTCGAACCCGCCCAGCGCGAAGCGGCTGTCGGCGGAACGATCGCGATTGTCGCCCATCAGAAAGACATGCCCGGCGGGGATCGTGACCGGGCCATAATTGTCGCCCGGGCTGTCCGATTCGAGGTCGACGGTGTCGTAGCGACGGCCGTTGGGCAGCGTCTCGGTCACGATTGGCAGGTGGCAGACCATCGAACCGTCCGGGCGGACGATGCGTGCCTGATAATATTGCGCGGGATCGCAGGTGGCGTTCCGGTCGACCGGCAGATCGCGGTAATGCGGCGCGCTGCGCGTCACCGGCCGCCCATTGAGGATCACCACCCCGCCGCGCACCGCCAGCGTGTCGCCGGGCAGGCCGATGACGCGCTTGATATAGTCGCTCGACTGCCCCGGCGGGGTGACGATGACGACATCGCCGCGCTCGGGCAGGCGACCGAACAGCCGGCCATGGATGAACGGCAATTGCACCGACCAGCTGTCGACCGGCTGGTGCAGCACGACGTCACGCATGATCGCGACCGGATTGGGAATCGTCGGCGAGACGAACGACCAGCCATAGGCGAATTTGGAAACCACCAGCCGATCACCCACCATCAGCCCCGGCAGCATCGATTCGCTCGGGATATAGAACGGCTTGGCGATGAAGCTGTGAAAGCCGAGCACCGCCAGCAATAGCCACAGCAGCCCTTTCACCTCGCTCCACCAGTCGAACCGGGCGGGCGGGTTGTCGCCAGTCGCCTCGGTGGGGACGGGGTCTCCGGAACGGTCGCCGGGCAGGGCCATATCGTCACTCATTCACTTGCTTTCGTCCCCGGCGGGCACCGCCTCGATGATCACGAACGCCTGTGCCCAGGGGTGATCGTCGGTCAACGTCAGATGGATGCGCGCGACATGGCCGGCCGGGATCATCGTGTCGAGCCGCTCGCGCGCGCCGCCGGTCAGCGCCAGCGTCGGCGCGCCCGAACGTTGATTGACGACCCCGATATCCTTCATGAACACCCCGGCCTTGAAGCCGGTGCCGACCGCCTTGGCGAACGCTTCCTTGGCGGCGAAGCGCTTCGCATAGGTGCCGGCGCGGGTATAGGGCCGTCGCGCCGCCTTGGCGCGCTCCGCGGCGGTGAACACCCGCGCTTCGAACCGCTCGCCGAAGCGATCGAGCGAGGCCTGGATCCGCTCGATATTGCACAGGTCGGAGCCGAGCCCGACGATCATTATCGCGCGCTTTCCATCAGCGCCTTCATCCGCCGAACGCTCGCCTCCAGCCCGACGAAGATCGCCTCGCCGATCAGGAAATGGCCGATGTTCAGCTCCCTTAGCTGCGGGATGGCGGCGACGGGCACGACATTGTCAAATGTCAGCCCATGGCCGGCGTGCACCTCGATGCCGTTCTTCGCCGCCAGCGCGGCGGCCTCGGAGAGGCGGCGCAGCTCCGCACCGCGCTGTTCCCCGTCAAGATCCGCGTATCGCCCGGTATGCAGCTCCACCACCGGCGCGCCCAGTGACACCGCCGCCGCGATCTGGCGCGGGTCGGGTTCGATGAACAGCGACACCCGGACGCCGGCATCGCGCAGCGCGCGCACCATCGGGGCCAGGCGATGATGGTGCCCGGCGGCATCGATCCCACCCTCGGTGGTCCGCTCCTCCCGCTTTTCGGGAACGATACAGGCGGCATGCGGGCGATGCCGCAGCGCGATCGCGAGCATCTCGTCGGTGGCCGCCATTTCCAGGTTGAGCGGAATGGCGAGCCCGTGCGCCAGCCGCTCGATATCGCCATCGGTGATGTGGCGACGATCCTCGCGCAGATGTGCGGTGATGCCGTCCGCGCCGGCATCGGCGGCCAGCAGCGCGGCGCGGACCGGATCGGGCAGCGCGCCGCCGCGCGCGTTGCGCACCGTCGCGACGTGATCGATGTTGACACCGAGACGCAGCGGCGCGGCGCCGGTCATGCGGCGGCCCGGCTGCCGGGCTTGATCGCGGGGATCGCGGCCAGTTCGGGCGGCACCGCGTCCGCTTCATAAGTGGGTACGTCGAGCCGGATCAGCGGATAGAAGGGCACGCCGATATCGGCGGTGCCCGATGAGCGGTCCACCAGCGCGGCACCGGCGATCACGCGCCCGCCGGCCGCCTCGATCGCCTTGATCGCCTCACGCGAGGACAGCCCCGTCGTGACGACATCCTCCATCATCAGCACCTCCTGCCCCGGTGACAGGCGGAAGCCGCGGCGCAGCTCGAACGTGCCGGTGGGGCGCTCGACGAACATCGCCTCCACCCCCAGCGCGCGGGCCATTTCATGCCCGGCGATCACCCCGCCCATCGCCGGCGACACGACCGCGGTGATCCGGGCGCGCAGCGCCTCGGGCAGCGTGGCGGCGAGCGCCGACGCCAGCCGCGCGCCGCGGCGCGGGTCCATCAGCACACGCGCGCATTGCAGGTATCGCGGGCTGCGCAATCCCGAAGAAAGGATGAAATGCCCCTCGAGCAGGGCATCGGCGGCACGGAATTCCGCGAGCACCGCTGCTTCGTCCATCGTGTCGGTCATCGGAACGTCACGCCTCCTGCCGCGCGCCATAGAAGCGCCGTCGTCGCGGCGCAACGCGGCATCCTCTCAAAACGAGTGTTTCAGTCCCCCTTGAGGCGTTGGGTTCGTCTGCCTATAGGTCGAGCGTGGAGGGGCGATCACTCGCCCGGTATGCGCCGGTGCCTGGCCGCGTGTACGACGAGCAGGGGTGACGATAGAACGATGCTGAACACCGGGTTCAAGGGATGGATGCTCGCCGCGAGCCTGGCATTCGCCGGGCTGGCCGGAGGCGCGTCGGCGCTGGCACAGGCGCCTGCGCCCGCCGCGACGTCTCCCGCCACGGCCGCGACCGCGGCGCCGACCGGGCTGCGTCCCGCCGATTCGAATCAGGGCCCGGCCGGCGGCTCGGTGCAGAAGGCCGATGCCGCGCCCGCGTCGCCCTCGCTGGCGCAGGACGGCGCGCCGGCGATGAGCCCCAGCCCGATGATCGGCCAGCCGACCGATGGCCTGGCACGGATCCAGCCGCAGGTAACCAAGAATGGCCAGCGCGCGCACTGGTTTCACGATCGCGTGCTGTTCCCGCTGATCACCGCGATCTCGATCCTCGTTCTCGTCCTGCTCGCGATCGTCGTCGTGCGGTTCCGCGCTTCGGCGAACCCGACGCCATCGAAGACCAGCCACAACACGCTGATCGAGGTGGCGTGGACGCTGGTGCCGGTGCTGATCCTGGTGGCGATCGCGGTGCCCTCGATCGGGCTGCTGCAGGCGCAGTTCAAACCTGCCCCGGCCAATGCGGTGACGCTGAAGGCGATCGGCAACCAGTGGTTTTGGAGCTATCAATATCCCGATCACGGCGGGATCGAGATCACCGCCAACATGCTGAAGGAGCGGAATCAGGTCGGCGCGGGTGAGCGATTCCGGACCGACTCCGACGGGCCTCGCCTGATGGCCGCGGACAATCGCGTCGTCCTGCCGGTCGGCGTGCCGATCCGCCTGATCACGACCGCGAACGACGTGATCCACAGCTGGGCGGTGCCCGCCTTCTGGATCAAGCTGGACGCGATCCCGGGGCGCCTGAACGAGACCAGCTTCACGATCGAGAAGCCGGGCCTGTATTTCGGCCAGTGCAGCGAGCTGTGCGGCGCGCGCCACGCCTTCATGCCGATCGCGGTGGAGGCGGTGTCGCCGGCCCAGTTCGCGGCCTGGATCCGTGCCAAGGGAGGATCGATGCCCGCGGCCAATACGCCGTCGAACGCGGTGATCCCGCAGCCGGGCGCCGACAATTCGGCGGCGGTGATGACCGATGCTGCCGACGCCGGCAACCTGACGGGCCCGACCGAGAACGGTACCGATACCCCCACCACTTCCCCGCAGGGCGCAACCGGCAACCCCGGTGGCGTCGGCGAAGCCGGACGCTGAGACCATGACCGATACCGCGCTCCACCCGTCCGCCTTCCAGGCGCACGACCACGGCCATCATGACGCGCATGCCGATCACAAACCCGGCTTCTTCGCGCGCTGGTTCATGTCCACCAACCATAAGGACATCGGCACGCTGTATCTGATCTTCGCGATCGTCGCGGGGATCATCGGCGGGGCGATCTCGGGGCTGATGCGCGCCGAGCTGATGCATCCGGGGATCCAGTATCTACCCGCCTGGGCGGCGATGCTGCACGGCGGCGACCAGACCTTCGATCAGGCGCTGCACCTGTGGAACGTGCTGGTGACCGCGCACGGGCTGATCATGGTGTTCTTCATGGTCATGCCGGCGATGATCGGCGGGTTCGGCAACTGGTTCGTGCCGATCATGATCGGCGCGCCCGACATGGCGTTCCCGCGCATGAACAACGTGTCGTTCTGGCTGCTCGTCCCGGCGTTCATCCTGCTGCTCGCCTCGCCGTTCTTCGGGGGTGCGGGCACCGGCTGGACCGTCTACGCGCCGCTCTCCACCTACGGTGAGCCGGGGCCGAGCGTCGACATGGCGATCCTGTCGCTCCACCTGGCGGGCGCCAGCTCGATCCTGGGCGCGATCAACTTCATCACCACGATCTTCAACATGCGCGCGCCGGGCATGACGCTGCACAAGATGCCGTTGTTCGCCTGGTCGGTGCTGGTGACCGCGTTCCTGCTCCTGCTGGCGTTGCCGGTGCTGGCCGCCGCGATCACGATGCTGCTGACCGACCGCAATTTCGGCACCACCTTCTATGATCCGGCCGGTGGTGGCGATCCGGTGCTGTACCAGCATCTGTTCTGGTTCTTCGGCCATCCCGAAGTGTACATCATGATCCTGCCGGGCTTCGGCATCATCAGCCACATCGTGGCGACGTTCAGCCGCAAGCCGGTGTTCGGCTATCTCGGCATGGCCTATGCCATGGTCGCGATCGGCGTGGTGGGCTTCGTCGTGTGGGCGCACCACATGTTCACCACCGGCATGAGCGTGAACGTGAAGATGTACTTCACCGCCGCGACGATGGTGATCGCGGTGCCGACGGGCATCAAGATCTTCTCGTGGATCGCGACGATGTGGGGCGGCTCGCTGCGCTTTCCGACTCCGATGGTCTGGGCGATCGGCTTCATCTTCATGTTCACCGTCGGCGGCGTGACCGGCGTGGTGCTCGCCAATGGCGGCGTCGACGATTACATGCAGGACACATATTACGTCGTCGCGCACTTCCACTACGTGCTCAGCCTGGGCGCGGTATTCTCGCTCTTCGCCGGTTTCTATTACTGGTTCCCGAAGATGTCGGGGAAGATGTACTCGGAGGTGCTCGGCCAGCTGCATTTCTGGGTGTTCTTCGTCGGCGTGAATTTGCTGTTCTTCCCGATGCACTTCCTCGGCCTGCAGGGCATGCCGCGCCGCTACCCGGACTATCCGGACGGGTTCGCGCATTGGAACAATATCGCGACGATCGGCTATATGATCATGGCGGCCGGCATGGCGATCTTCTTCGTCAACATCCTGTGGTCGCTGATCGCGGGCAAGAAGGCGCCGGATAATCCCTGGGGCGAGGGGGCGACGACGCTGGAGTGGACGCTGTCCAGCCCGCCACCGTTCCACCAG